>JBAQGP010000601.1:0-2884 GCA_049287845.1 Solirubrobacteraceae bacterium
ACGCTGGGTGGCGCCGAGGGTCAGCTCGCGGCCGGTGCGGGCGTTGACAGCGCAGCCGATCGGCACGCCGGCGTGGTAGTGGCCGATGCACGCCTGGTTACAGCCGATGCACTCGATGATCTCGTCGGCCTGGCCGGCGAGGGTCTTGGCGACGAGCTCAGGATCGGCGATGAGGGCGCGCGTCATGCCGACCAGGTCGGCGATGCCGTCGCGGATGAGCCGATCGGCGGCTTCCAGGTCGACGACGCGGGTGGTGGCCAGCACGGGAAGCCTGGGGGGGATGGCCGCGCGCACGGCGGCGGCGGGCAGCGCGATCGCGGCGGCGGGCGTGGGCGGGGGAGGGGCGATCCACGTGGACGCGGACGGGAAGGCCGAGTGGCCGAGCACGAGAGAGACGAAGTCCAGCAGGCCATGCTCGTGGAGGTGCAGGATGGCCTCGATGCAGTCCTGGATGGTCATGCCTCCGGGCGTGAGCTCGTCGGCGGACAGCCGCGCGCCCACCGCCATCGGCCGCTCGCCGACGGCCTCGCGCATGGCGGTCAGAACCTCCGTGGCGAACCGAAGACGGTCCTTCATCGAGCCGTCCCAGGCGTCACCGCGGCGGTTCGATTGGCGCGAGAGGAATTGGGCGGGGAGGTAGCCGTGCGAGATCGAGAGCTCGACTCCGTCCAGCCCGCCCTGCGCCGCATGATCAGTGGACACGGCGTACCCGTGGATGAGCTGTGAGATCTCGGTGTGGGTGAGCGCGCGCGGCTCGGTCTTGAAGCGCAGGCTGGGGATGGCCGACGGTGCCGCGGTCGGCGCACGCGGCGAGGCGGAGATCTGCTCGCGCCCGCCGTGGTTGAACTGGACGAACAGCTTGGTGTCGTGGGCGTGCACCGCGTCGGCCAGTCGCCGGTAGGCGGGGACGACCTCGGGCAGGAAGCCCCCGATCGTGTGGGCGGTCAGCAGGCCCGTCGGATCCGTGGCCGTCGCCTCGATGAAGATGGCGCCCGCCCCGCCCCGGGCTCTCGCCTCGTGGTAGGCGATGAGGTCGTCTGTGGGAAGGTGATCGTGGACGAGGCCCGTCTGATGCGAGGTCGAGACCACGCGGTTGCGCAGCCTGACCCCGCCGATCGCGATCGGCGCCATGAGCGCCTCGAGCGCTCCGGTGGCGCTCACCGCGCGGCCGCTGCCGGCACCCATGCCTCCTCGCGCGCATCGCTGAGGGCAGCCGCGTCGGCGTCGGCGGGGTCGGTGTGGGCGTGCGCGGGTGCGGGTGGGGGGCCGAGGCGGGCTCTGATCACCGGTCGCAAGGTGAGCACCATAATCGCCGAGAGCGCAAGAAGCGGCACGGCGTCGGTGGTGGCCTGCGACAGGTTGGCCGCCGCCGGGGCGCCGATGACCTCGCCGACCGCCCACGCCAGGTTGAGCATCATCGTGGCCACGGCCAGCGGGATGCCGATCCGCTCGGCGGTGTCGGTGATGAGGGTGAGCGCCGGAATGGTGTACGCCGTCAGCGGGCCGCCCAGCGCGACCACGCTGACGATGGCCAGCAGCACAGCGGTGTGCGGCAAGGGGAGCACGGCCATGAGGATCGCGGTCAGCGTCAGTCCGAAGTACAGCGGGAGGCCGGCACCGCGCCGGTCCACCACCCGCCCGATCGGGCCCGAGACGGCCATGCTCATCAGTGACGCCACCAGGAACACGGCCCCGACCACGATGCTGTGGGCCCCGAAGCGCGACAGGCGCAGCGGCAGCAGCGTGCTGGTGGCGCCGATGGTCGCCGCCTCCAGCAGGATCAGCCACGAGCCGAGGCGGATCCGGGGGCTGCGCACGAGGTCACGCAGCGGCGTGCTCGTCTCGGCCTCGGAGGTCGTGGCGTCGGGCTCGGGGTGACCGGCCGTCCAGATGGCGAGGCCGAAGGCGACCACTCCGACGACGGCGAACACGAGGCCCGTACCGACGGTGACCGCCAGGATGCCGAGCACCGGCCCCAGCAGCGTGCCGAAGATGGCCGCGCCGATGACGTTGCCGAGCATCTCGCCGCGCCGCGCCCGCGGCGCGGCGGTGATCACCCAGGTGAGGCCGCCACCCCAGATGAAGCCGCAGCCCGCGCCCTGCAGGAAGCGCAGCGCATCGAGGGCCACGATGCTCGTGCCAAAACCGAAGCCGACGATCGAGACCGCGAACAGGATCAGCCCGATCAGGCAGGTGCGTCGCACTCCGGCGCGGGTGGCGATCCAGGCGCCGATCAGCGAGCCGGGGATGATCCCGGCCGGGTAGGAGCCGGCCAGCAGGCCGACCGCGGGCTTTGAGGCGTGCAGCACGTGGGCGTAGTGGGGCAGCACCGGCGTGACCGCCGAGTACATGGCCGACTCGAACAGCAGCAGCACCCGGACGAGCACGACGGTGCCGTGGGCGGGGTCCTGGCGACCGCACTTGACCGCCTCCAGGCGGGAGCGCAGCAGGCACATGATCGAGCTCACTGACTTGCCACCAGCGCGGCGGCGAGCCGCCGCAGTCGCGGGCTGAGATCCTCGATGTGGCCCTGCGCCAACTGCTCCAGGAGCAGGCCGTCGGTGGCGCCGAGCAGTAGTTCGGCGTCTCCCCGCCCGTGGCGCGACCCGGCGCGCTCCAGCAGCCGGCTGAGCGTGAGCATGTAGACCTCGGTCCAGCGCTGCGCGATCTGCTGCAACGCCGGCCGGCGCGCCGCCTCCAACAGGAGCGCGAACGTCGCGATGAGCGAGCCGCGGTTGGCCTGGGAGCCGTCGTCGCAGTCGGTGATGGCGCCGACGACCGCGTCGAGCGGGTCGGTGTGTGACTGCTCCATCTCCGCGCCGTAGGCGAGCAGCCGCGCGGTGTCACGCTCGGCCGCCAGCTCCAGGGCCGCCGTGAGCAGGTG
>JBAQGP010000602.1:0-4593 GCA_049287845.1 Solirubrobacteraceae bacterium
GCCTCGCGCACGAAGCGCGCCGCGCCATGCAGTGCCTCGTGGTCGCGGGCACCGAGCTCCCACTCCTCGATGCGCCGCGCGCCGCCGCCGCCGAGCCGCACCGGCACGCTGAGGCTGACCCCTTCCAGGCCGTACTCGCCGCAGAGCATGATCGATGCGGGCCACAGCTCGTCCCCCTCCGGATCCAGGCACGCCTGCACCATCCGCGCGATCCCCAGCCCGGAGGTCCAGGTCGAGGAGCGCCCCGAGTCAAGGGCGACGTGTCGCACGTACCATCCGCTCACGAACTCCATCACCCCGGCCCGCTGGACGTCATCGAGCGCCACGGCCGCGCCGTCGAGCTCCACGCGATCCCACAGCGGTACGGCCAGATCGCCGTGTTCGCCGATCATCCACGCCCGCACCCGGCCCGGTGCGACGTCCAGTACCCGCCCGATACCGGTGCGCAGGCGCAGGGAGTCGTTGAGCGTGTAGCCCAACAGCCGCGTGCGCTCCAGGCCCGTGTGGCGCTGCGCCCAGGTGCCGAGCGGGTCCACCGGGTTGGTGACGAGGATCACCGTGCCCGGCCAGCCGTGGGGCACCCGGTCGAGCAACGGCGCCAGGATCGCCGTGTTGTCGCGCAGGTAGACCATCCGCGAGTCATTGACGGTGAGCGGCGCCGCGGCGGTGATCACGAGCATGTCGGCGCCGTCGACGTCCTCCACCGAGCCCGACCGCACCGTGGCGGGCGGGGTGGGTGCGATCTGCTCGAGCACCTGCTCGAGATCCCATAGATGCGAGTGCACCATGTTCTGGCGCTCGTCGAGCATCACGACCTCGCAATCCAGCGGCGACAGCAGCAGGTTGAACGCCAGCGAGGCGCCCACGCCGCCCCCGGCGCCGGCGATCACCACCCGCACCCTCGGACCCCTACGCCGCGCCGGACACCGAGACCCGCCCGCCGGCCTCGAAGTAGCCGTGCTCGCCGCCCGCCAGGTAGCCGGCCAGCCGGCTCGCCAGCGACATGATGGTCAGCGACGGGTTGACCGACAGCGTGGTGGGCACGACCGAGCCGTCACCCACGAACAGCCGTCGGACGTCGTGGGACTCGGCGTGGGCGTCGACGACGCTGCGCTCGGGGTCTGAGCCCATGCGGCAGCCACCCTGGACGTGGGTGCTGCATTGACTGGACGGCAGCACCCGACGAGCCCCGGCGGCGAGGAGGGTCTCGCGGGCAAACCGCCACGACGTCTCGTCGCGCTCGGACTCAACGGCGTTGAACTCGTATGAGTACCGGTCACGACCGTCCTCGTCGATCCACGCCATGCCGTTGTTCTGGTCGGTCACCATCGTCAGCAGCCCGCTGAAGTACCGGTACCGGCGCACGGTCTCTGAGAGCTGACGGCCCCACATCGGCACGCCCTCCTCGTCGCAGAGCATGATCGAGAACCCGATCGGGTCCTGGATCGTCGCCGCCTCGACGATGAAGCCGCCGGCCTCGTCGGTCTGGAACTTCATGCAGTGGGCGCTGATGGGGTAGACACGATGCGCGTCCTGTGGCTCGTCGAACAGCCCGACGATGATTCGCGCCGGGTGCCAGCCGATGTGGCGACCGACGAGCTGCGAGCTGGCCGAGCCGCCGGCCGCCGTGCGGATCCCCGAGCGCAGCAGCAGGTGCGAGGTGCCCATCGCCCCGGCGGCCACGACCACGACGCGCGCATCGACGCTGTGCTCCTGCCCGCCGGCGTCGATGTACTGAACGCCGGTCGCCTCCGGCCCTGACCCGCGGTCCTCGATGACGACCCGCGTCACCGTGCATTCGGCGCGCAGCGTCAGCCGTCCCTCCACCCACGCCGGATGGATGTAGACGTTCATCGAGTTCTTGCCGGCGTTGGTGGGGCAGCCCTGAAGGCACGAGCCGCAGCGCATGCAGTTGGCGTCCGTGTAGGACATGACCGGCTCGAGCTCGGCGCCCATGGCCGCAAAGCCGGGGGCCACCGTGTGGATGCACTGCTGCCAATCAGACCGCTCCCGTACGCCGAGGCGCGCCTCGACGCGCTCGAAATGGGGCGCCAGGTCCTCGGCGCCGAACGGCTCGCCGCGGTCGCCGACCAGGCCGGCGGCGGCATGCCACTTCCGATAGTCCCCCGCAGAGGGCCGCAGCGCCACTTTGGTGTTGACGGTGCTCGTCCCGCCCACGCAGCGGCCGCGGATCACGACGAGCGGGGGCTTGCCCTCCGCCCTGGGCTCCACCAGGGTGGGGGCGAACCAGATGTCGTGGTTGGCGTGCGCCTCCCACCGCGTGAAATCGGCCGCCGTGCGGTGGGGCCCGGTCTCCAGCAGGAGCACGCTGGCGCCGGCGTCGGCGACCTCGCCGGCCACCAGGCCGCCGCCCGCGCCCGACCCGACGACGACGACGTCGAAGCGCTCGTTGCCGTTCATGACTCCACCCCCAGATACGACCAGTCCTTGTTGATGCGATCGGCCAGCGGGAAGCGGAAGTCGATCTCGGCATATGCGCCCGCGGCGTCGACTCCCGGCGCTACGAAGTCGCTGTAGAAGGCCTCGCAGGCCAGCGCCCGTACCGCCCCGAACTCGGCCGTGAACTGGCGCTCGCGCAGGGCCTCTTCGTCACCGTCGATGCAGTCAGAGAGAGCCTCGAAGCACGCGATGACCCCAACCCGGGCGTCGTCGGGCATCCGCGCGAGCAGCGCATCGATGTAGACCTCCGCACCCACCCGCTCACAGCCCGGCACCACCCGCTCACACAGCGCCCGCACCAGCGTCGCCTGCCGATCATCGAGAACCTGAGCCATCACGCCACCCCCGCGGTCGCCGGGGCGCGCCTGCCCGACCCGATGAGATCGGCGGCCTTCTCGGCGATCATGATCGTCGCCGCGTTGGTGTTGCCGCGCGTGATCTCCGGCATCACCGAGGCGTCGGCGACGCGGAGCCCATCGAAGCCGTACACCTTCAGCTCGGGATCCACCACCGAGCCCATCGCACACGACGAGGTCGGGTGAAACACCGTCATCCCCTCCCGCCGCGCGAAGGCCAGCAGGTCCTCGTCCGAGTCGCCGTCGGGGACCCGGAACGGCTGGTCGATGACCGCGCGCAGGGCTGGCTGCTCGGCCATCTCCAGAGCCATCCGCAGGCCCGCCACCATGCTCGCCCGGTCCTCGTCCGTGGTCAGGAAGTTGCAGAGGATCCGGGGCTTGGCCACGGGCATGGGGGAGCGGAGCATGACCTGCCCACGGCTGGTGGGTTTGATCACCACCGGGCCATAGGCCATGCCCGGGGCCTCGGGCGCGGTCAGGCCGCCGTCATAGAGCATCCCCGGGGCGAAATGGAACTCGACGTCGGGCGCCTCGACGCCGCGCCGCGCGCGGAAGAAGCCGGCGCCCTCGGGGATGTTGGAGGTGAGCGGTCCGCGTCCCTCTGACTCGAACAGCGCGAAGTTCTCCGGCGACACGGCGTCGAACAGCGACGGGCCGGTGGTCGTGTAATTGAGGTTGCACATGCAGTGGTCCTGGAGGTTCTCGCCCACCGGCAGCGACTCGCGGACCTCGATGCCCAGCGGCGTGAGCTGCTGCTCGGGGCCGATGCCCGACAGCATGAGCAGCTGCGGCGAGTAGTAGGCGCCGGCGCAGATGATCACCTCCTGGGCCGCATGGATCTGGAGGGTGTCATCCAGCCTCAGATACTCCACGCCGCTCGCGCGCCGCCCCTCGAACAGCAGCCGGGTCGCGTAGGCATGGGTGATCACGGCCAGGTTGGGGCGCTCGCGAACGGGGTGCAGGAACGCGTCGGAGGTGCTCAGGCGCCTGCCGTCGCGCTGGGTGAGCTGGAAGCGGCCGACGCCCTCCTGGCGGGCGCCGTTGAAGTCCGGGTTGTGCTCATGTCCGGCCTGGCGCGCCGCCTCGATCATCGCGTCGACCAGCGGCTGCATCGACCGGCTCTCGGACACGGTGAGCGGTCCGCCCACCCCGTGGAACTGATTCTCGCCCCGCTCGTTGTCCTCGGAGCGCTTGAAGTAGGGCAGCACGTCGTCATAGCCCCACCCGTCGCAGCCGGCGGCAGCCCAGCCGTCGTAGTCCAACCGGTTGCCGCGGACGTAGATCATCGCGTTGATCGAGCTGCAGCCCCCCAGCATCCGCCCGCGCGGCAGGTACAGGCGGCGATTGTCCATCCCCGGCTCGGGGTCGGAGAACAGGTCCCAGTCGAGCTCGGTCTTGAACATGATCGGAAAGATCGCGGGGATGCGGATCTCCGCCGCGGTGTCCTCGCCGCCGGCCTCCAACAGCGCCACCCTCACGTCCGGGTCCTCGCTCAGGCGGGCCGCCAGCACGCACCCGGCCGAGCCCGCGCCGACGATCACATAGTCGAAGTGCTCACTCATCTCGGATCACCACCTTCATCACCTCTGTTGGATTGCTCATGGCAAAGCGCATCGCCTCGGGCGCCTGCCCGAGCGCGAACTCGTGGCTGACGAGGCGCGCCAGGGCCTCCGCGTTGCGCTCCACCACGCCCACCGCCTCTGCGAAGTCCTCACCGGTGCAGCAGCTCGCCCCCAGCACGTCCAGCTCCTTCTCGGTCAGGCTGCCGATGCGGATG
>JBAQGP010000603.1:0-1911 GCA_049287845.1 Solirubrobacteraceae bacterium
GCTCTGCTCGACGGTCTCCGTCTCGTCGCCGTCGTCCCTGGGGGCGACGGGCGCCGGGAAGGCGAGCTCCTTGAGCCAGGCACGGTCCTCGATCAGGTCGCGACAGGTCTCGGCGTCGGCCCACTGCCTGGTGGCGAGGATCGCCTGATGAAACGGGATGAGGGTCTTGAGCTCGGTGATCTCATACTCGCCCAGCGCGCGCAGCATACGGGCGGTGGCCTGCTCGCGGTCGGCGTCCCAGACGATCAGCTTGGCCACCATCGGGTCATACATCGGCGTGATCTCCGATCCCGGGCCGACACCCGAATCCACGCGCACGCCGGGGCCCGTGGGCTCGCGGTAGTCGCCGATCGTCCCCGGCGCGGGGGCGAAGTTCTTCGAGGCATCCTCGGCATTGATCCGGCACTCGATGGCATGTCCGCGTAATACGACGTCGTCCTGGGCGATGGACAGCCTCTCCCCCGCCGCGACCTTGATGCCCTCCTTGACGATGTCGATGCCGGTCACCATCTCGGTGACGCAGTGCTCGACCTGGACGCGCGTGTTCATCTCCAAGAAGAAGTACTCGCCGTCCTGGAGCAGGCCCTCGATCGTGCCCGCGCCGGTGTAGTTGACCGCCGCGGCGGCGTCGGTGGCGATCTTGCCGATCTTGGCCCGGAGCTCCTCGTCGACCGCGGGCGCCGGCGCCTCCTCGACGAGCTTCTGGTGGCGACGCTGCAGCGAGCAATCGCGCTCGCCGAGGTGGATGACGTTGCCGTGAGAGTCGGCCAGCACCTGCACCTCGACGTGGCGGGGGTCGGGCAGGTAGCGCTCGAGGTAGACCGTGGCGTCGCCGAAGAACTTCTCACCCTCGCGCGCCGCGCCCTCAAAGGCGTCGGAGAGCTTGTCCTCAGAGAGAGCGACGCGGAAGCCCTTGCCGCCACCGCCGCCGGCGGCCTTGACCGCGACGGGGTAGCCAACGGTGTCGTCGATGATCTTCCGGGCGTCGTCGATCGTCGTGACGGCCTCGGTGGTGCCGGGCACGATCGGCACCCCGGCCTCCTGCATGAGCTCCCGGGCGCGGGTCTTTGACCCCATCGCCTCGATCGCGGAGGCGGGCGGCCCGATGAACACGGTGCCGTTGTCCTGAAGGGCCTGGGCAAAGGCGGCGTTCTCGGCCAGGAAGCCATAGCCCGGGTGCACCGCCTCGGCGCCGCACTGGTTGATGACCTCCAGCAGCTTCTCGATGTTGAGATAGCTCTCCGCGGCCGGCCCCGGGCCGAGCAGATAGGCCTCGTCCGCGCGCTTGACGTGGAGTGCGTCGCGGTCCAGCTCGGAGTAGACCGCCACCGTCGCGATCCCCATCTCTTCGCATGCGCGTGCGATTCGCACCGCGATCTCGCCGCGGTTGGCGATCAGGACCTTCGAGAACATGCGGCGGCCACTTTACCGGGCGGTACGGGCAAGGGCCTGCGCCACGTCAGCGATGACGGCTTCCGGCTCGCGTTCCAGCTGGCGCCAGGTGATCCGAATGACGAGGATCCCGGCCTTCCGGAGCCGTGCGTCGCGCCTGCGATCGCCCTCGAAGCGGTCGCGCGTGCTGTGGAAGGCGAACCCGTCGATCTCGACCGCCACACCCTGGTCGGTCCACAGAAAGTCGATCTCGAACCCGTGGCGCCTGACATTGACGAGCGGCCGAGGCAGGCCGCTTCTGCGCATGAGGGCCAAGAATCGCTCCTCGGCCTCGGAGCGCGTGAAGGTGGAGGTGGTGTAGCCCGTCACTATGTCCTGCAGGATCGCGCGGCCGGCGTGCCGGCCCGCGCGCGTCAACAGCTCCTGCACCTGACCCAGGCTGCCAACGCGCTCGATGAGCATCCGGTCGAGCGCGCGCTCGGTCTCGCGGATCCCCAGTGCACCGGTCAGGTCCAGGAG
>JBAQGP010000604.1:0-2353 GCA_049287845.1 Solirubrobacteraceae bacterium
GTGCCGGCCACCCCGGCCACGGCCAGGGCGGACGCCGCGAGCGCGCCCAGCAGGCGACCGCGCCGGCCGCGTGAGTGCGCCCCGCTGGGTCGCCGATCCACTGTTGTGTTGATGCTCATCTCTACCCCCTTGAAGGAACGTGTGCCAGAACGCCGGCTCTTGGGATACCGGCGAGGACAATCCTGACCATAAACCGCCCGGCGCACATCGGGCAAGCGCACAGATTCCGGCGCGCGACCTTTAGCAGGGTGGCGTCACCATTTAGATGACCGTTTAGGGCGATCAGCCGGGCGGCGGGAGGAACTCGACATCGTGCTGCGCGGAAAGCGCGACGACTTCGTCGGGGTTCTGGTCCGCCATTGCGTCGATGCCGACGAACAGGTCGTAGAGCTTGGCTCTGGGCGTCACCCAGAACCAGCACGAGAGCGTCCTGCCCGAACGGTTGAACAGGCCGTGCGGCCTGCCGCGAGGCAGACGCACGAGATCGCCGCTCCGGGCCACCTGGTCGGCCTCCCCGTCGAACAGGGTCAGCTCGCCGTCGATCACGTAGACGTACTCGTCCTGGGTCGGGTGGATGTGCGGCGGCACGAACGTGTCCTGCGGCATCTCGGCGTGCCAGGCGAACGACTCATCGCTGACCTGCTTGGGCCGGTAGGTCTGGCCGAGGATGTTCCACGTGATGCCGTCCTCCGACGCGTCGGCGGCCATCACGTCTGGTGTGCTCGGTGGGGTCATCCCGGTTCTCCTTGTCGTGGTTGCCGGCGGGGTTGCGGACACTGCGAAGCCTGCCTTCTGGGCGTAGCCCCGGACGATCGCCTCGCGATCGGCGTAGGGCAGCACCGTCTCGACGTCGTCAAAGCCGTCGGGCGCCAAGCCCTCCACCGCGTCGATGACGCCCTCGGGGCCGCCCCTGCGGTTGGAGTGGACGATGTCCGCGGTCGGTCCGCGGCGCGCCTCCTCGTACCGGCGCAGTGCCGCGACGACGTCGCCGCCGTCCGCCAGCTCGTCGGCCAGCCGCATGGCATCGAGGACCGCCTGACTGGCCCCGTTGGAGCCGACCGGGTACATGGCGTGGGCCGCGTCACCCAGCAGCGTCACCCGGCCGTCGGACCAGCGGTCGATCGGGTCGCGGTCACAGACCGGGTACTCCCAGAACACCGGGGTGGCCCGGATGAGCGCGGGCACGTCGACCTCGTCGATGGTGAAGCGATCGACGTGGGGCATCACCTCGTCCAAGCGCCCGGGGCGCGACCAGTCCTCTCGGCGCGGCGGCGGCGTGCCCTCCTCTCCGATCTTCACCATGACCGCCCAGTTGGTGAGCCGGTGGTCGTCGTCGCTGCCGGTGCCGATCGGGTACAGGACCACCTTGGCGGCCATGCCGCCGGCGATGATCATCGAGCGGCCGGTGAGAAAGACGGGCCAGTCGACGGCCCCGCGCCACAGCATCGTCCCGTTCCAGCGCGGCGGCGGCTCACCCGCCACGAGCGTCTCGCGGACGGTCGAGTGGATGCCGTCGGCGCCGATGAGCGCTTCTCCGCGCACCGGCTCGCCGGCCACGCCATCGTGATCGAGGAACGTCGCCGTGACCCCGTCGTCGTCCTGCTCGAACCCGGCCAGGCGGCAGTTGGTGCAGATGACCTCGGCGCCGAGTCGCTCCACCACCGCGTCGCGCAGCACGCTCTGGAGGACTCCGCGATGGATCGAGAACTGCGGCACCGGGTGGCCGGCGTCGAGGCCACGCAACTCGCGCCATACCTCCTGGCCGAAGCGGTTCATGTAGATGAGCTCGTAGGTGCGCACGGCCACCGCGTCCAGCCGCTCCAGCAGGTCCAGGGTCTGCAGCTCGCCGATCGCGTGCGGAAGCGTGTTGATGCCCACCCCCAGCTCGCGGATGGACGGGGACTGCTCGAACACCCGGCACTCCAGGCCACGGCGATGCAGCGCCAGCGCCGTGGTCAGCCCTCCGATCCCGCCGCCGACGACGATGATGGGATCTCGCACTCGGCGCAGCCTATGCCCTCAAGGTCCCGCGCGTCACCGCATGGTCTTCAGGCGAGCCGCGATCGTGTCCCAGGTCGGTGTCCGGGGGTCGATGAGAGCGAAGTGATCGACGTCGGGGAGCTCGATGAGCTCGCAGTCCACATCGCCGGCCGCCGCCGCAGCCTGCGCATAGCGGCGGCTCTGAGTCACGGGCACGCGCTGGTCAGCGTCACCATGAACGAGCAGCACCCGCGCTCCGGCGGGGATCCACCTCAGCGGATCGGCAAGCCTGTAGGCATCGGGGCGGTCTTCGGGGCCGCCGCCCATGAACGCCCCGGTGGCCGACTCGCCGATCGCCTCAGCAAACGCCGTG
>JBAQGP010000605.1:0-1512 GCA_049287845.1 Solirubrobacteraceae bacterium
GGCGACGAGTCCAGGCGGTAGGCTGCGCGCGTGCATCGCCGCGGCGCCCGGCACGTAGGCGCCCGCCGGCGCCCCCGAGTTCGTCCACGTCCGATGACCCTCCGCCAACGCGCCATCGCTCGCCTCCTCGCCCCCGCCGTCATCGGCGCCGGCGTGTTATGTCAAGCGGCTCTCCCCGCGCAGGGAGCCGGAGGCGGCGGCAGTGGCATCGGCTCCTCCCCGGCCCCCACGACGGGCTCCGGTGGGGCACCGATCCTGGGTGGTGGGCTGGCCCCGGTGGCGTCGACGCCCACCCATACCCCTCCTCCGCCCAGCAAGCACGCCAAGGGCAGCTGGCTTCAGGGCGTCGCGATCACGGAGTACTGGCCCGCGCCGGAGTCGTGGTTCGTCGGCAAGATGGTGACGGCGCCCGGGCTCCCCGGCCTGCACCGCATCGACTGGCTGTACTCGGCCACGGGCATGTCGATGGAGGGCTCCGGCATCGGCCTGGACGGTCGGCCCTACCACATCGACGCGCTCGGGGACGGCGGGTGGGTGACCTCGACGGGCGACTCGACGTCACCGTCGGACGGCTGGGCGGCCGGCGCCCCGTACTGGCGGGCCGGTGGCTACTGGCGCGACAAGAAGCGCGCACCGACGTTCCCGCTCGGCGTCGGCGGATGGAGCAATGGCCGGGGCGTCAAATACGTGCCGCTGCGTGACGTCACCTTCGCCGCCGGATCCTCACTGCCGCTGCACTACGACCAGTCGATCGCCGTCGACCCCGACGTCATCCCGCTCGGCAGCCGCGTGTACGTCCCGGCCTACCGTAACGACGGTTACGGAGGCTGGTTCATCGCCCAGGACACCGGGGGCGCGATCAACGGCCGGCACATCGACGTCTACCGCCCCCCGCCCTCAAGCGTCCTTGAGATCGGCCGGTCGCTCAGCGCGCAACGTATCTTCGTCATCAAGCCCAAGCACTAGGGCGCGCACCGGGACACTGGGACTAGACTGACTGCCATGCCCAAGCAGCAGCGAACGATGCGCGTCGAGCAGCGCAGCCAACTGGCGGCGATGCAGCAGATGGAGACCCGCAGCGACGAGGAACTGGAGGCCGAGACCAAGTTCAAGGCCGCGGCCCAGGCGATTCTCGGCGCCCGTGCGGCCGAGCGCTATGACGCCAAGGCCGCCCGGTCGCACTTCCAGCGGGCGATCGCGGCGGCGCGCCCGCAGGAGCGTCTGCAGCTGAGGCGGATGGCCGACGCGTCACTGGCTCTGGCCGAGCGTCGGGCCGACGATCTCAAGCGCGCGACCGAGCGGCTCGGGGTCGAAGCGCCCACCAACCGTCAGCTGCGCGGGCTCAAGTTCATGGGTCTGGTGGCACCGCCCAAGAGCGCCGGCACCGTGGCCCGAATCCGGGGTGTGCTGATCATCATCGCCCTGGTCGTGGGCATCCTTCTGCTGGGCTTCGGCATCGTCAGCCTGGTGGCGCTGGCCGCCGGCGGCATGTCGCTGGACCTGCGGATCTTC
>JBAQGP010000606.1:0-3744 GCA_049287845.1 Solirubrobacteraceae bacterium
GCGACAGCCGCTGCGCGGGACCCGACCCCGCCGGCCCGATCGCGGTCGCGCTCATGTGGCCGCTCCGCGCAGGGCCAGGGCCACGTTGTGGCCGCCGAAGGCGAAGGAGTTCGACAGCGCCAGCGGCGGGTGGCCGTTGCCGGTCACCAGTGGTCGTGCCTCGCCGGGCACGTAGTCGAGGTCGAGCTCGGGGTCTGGCACCTCGTAGCCGAGCGTCGGCGCGATGACGCCGGTGATGAGCGTGCGGAAGGTGGCCACCGCCTCGACGGCGCCCGCCGCGCCCAGCGTGTGTCCGATCGACGACTTGGTCGAGGAGATCGGGATCCGCTTGGCCTCGGGCCCGAGCGCGAGCTTCAGCGCCGCGGTCTCGGCGGCGTCGTTGAGCTGAGTCGAGGTGCCATGGGCGTTGATGTAATCGATCTGCGACGGGTCCGCGCCGGCATCGCGCAGCGCCAGCTCGATCGCGCGCGACGCGGGCTCGCCTGTCGGCTCGGGTGCGGTGAGATGGTGGGCATCGGTGGTGGAGCCGTATCCGACGACCTCGCCGAGGATGGTGGCGCCGCGCTCGCGCGCCCCTTCCTCGTCCTCCAGGACGAGCACGCCGGCGCCCTCGCCCATCACGAAGCCGTCGCGCCGGGCGTCGAAGGGGCGGCTGATCCCGGTCGGCGACAGTGCCTGCATCGAGTTGAAGCAGGCGAAGCCGAACGGGGTGAGCGTCGCCTCGGCGCCGCCGCAGACGACGGCGTCGGCGTCGCCGTACTGGATCATGCGCAGGGCTGAGCCGATCGCGTGGGCGCCGCTGGCGCAGGCCGACACGACGCCGTAGCTCTGGCCCCGCAGCTTGTACTTCATGGTGACCGCCGCCGCGGCGGCGTTGGGCATGTACTGCGGGATGCCCAGCGGCGAGACCATCTTGGCGCCGCGCTCGCGCATGACGTCCAGCTGGGTCTCGATCGTGGACTGACCGCCGATCCCGGTGGCGAGGATGCACCCGATCCGCATCGGGTCATACGGCGCCTCGTCCTCCCATCCGGCATCCCCGAGCGCCTCGCCGGCGGCGACGACCGCGAGCTGGGCGAAGCGGTCCAGGCGGCGGGCCTCCTTGATCGACAGGTGCTCCTTGACGTCGAACTCACGGCAGGCCCCGGCGCCGTCGGCGATGCCGACCTCGCCGGCGGCCCAGCGCTCGTGCAGCGTGGTCGCGCCCAGCCCGAGCGGTGTGACCGCCCCGAGCCCGGTCACGACGACCTTACGTCTGTCCGGCATGGGGCCCACTCAGCCTGCCCGCGCGACGATGAGGTCGACGGCGTCGCCGACGGTCTTGAGGTCCTTCATGTCCTCGCCCTTGAGCACGACGCCGTACTCGTCCTCGACCACCTGGGCCAGCTCCACGAGATCGAGCGAGTCGATGTCGAGCTCCTCGAACGTCGCCGTGCGGGTGATCTGGCTCTCGTCGGGGCCGAAGCTGGCCAGCGTCTCCACGACGCGGCTCTCCACCTGTTCCGTTGTCACTGACATGTGTGTGCTCCTGTATTCGTTGCTTTCAGAGGGTTCACGCGGCCAGGCCACCGTCCACGGATAGCACCGCCCCGGTGACATAGCTCGCCGCGTCGGACGTGAGGAAGCGTACGCACGCGGCGACCTCCTCCGGCGTCCCGACCCGGCGGGCGGGAATGTGGCCGACGAGGTCGGCGGAGGCGCCCGCCATCATGTCGGTCTCGATCAGTCCGGGAGCGACCGCGTTGATCGTGATCCCGCGCCGCGCCACCTCCACCGCGGAGGTCTTGGTGAGCGCGATGAGACCCGCCTTGGCCGCCGCGTAGTTGGCTTGGCCGGGGTTCGCGCGCAGCCCCACCACCGAGGAGACGTTGACGATCCGCCCCTGGCGCGCGCGCATCATCGGACGCAGCGCCCGGCGGGTGAGCCGGAACGCGGCGCTCAGGTCGGTCTGGATGACCGAGTCCCAGGCGTCGTCGTCCAGCGACGGGGTGAGGTCGTCGCGCGTGATCCCGGCGTTGTTGACGAGCACCAGCACGGGGCAGTCGAAGTGGGACTCCAGCGCACCGAAGAGCCGGTCGGGGACGGTGGGGTCGGCCACGTCGCCGCCGACGGCCACCGCGCGGCCGCCGTCGTCCTCGATCGCGGACACCACGGCGTCGGCTCCCACCTGGTCGGAGTTGTAGTTGACCCCGACACCCCAACCGTCGGCGGCCAGCGCCTTGGCGATCGCCGCGCCGATGCCCTTGGAGGCGCCGGTCACCAGCGCGCAGCCGTCCTCGCGCAGCTCAGACATCCGGGCCTCCTCCCCATCTCACGACGCCCCCGCCCCAGGTGAAGCCGGCCCCGAACGCGGCCAGCAGGACGGTGGCGCCCGGCCGGAGGCGACCCTCGGTGAGAGCGGTTGCCAGCCCGACGGGGAGCGTCGCCGCCGAGGCGTTGCCGATCGTCTCGATGCACTCGACCACCCGGTCGGGATCCAGGCCGAGCCGCTCACCCAGCGCGCGGGTGATCCGGGCGTTGGCCTGGTGAAAGACGAACAGGTCGATGTCTGCGAGCGTCAGGCCCGCGCGGGCGATGGCGTCGAGCGTGACCTCGCTCATCCGCGCCACCGCGTGACGAAAGACCTCGGGGCCGTCCATGCGGACCTTGCGCTCGGCGATCGTGGCAAACAGCGCCCCGGCATGCGAGCCGTCGGCGCCGAGCACGATCGGGCCGATGGCGCCCCGATCGCCGTCACCGCCGTGACCGTCGTCGCTGGGTCCGAGCACCACCGCGCCGGCAGCGTCGGCGAACAGCGGGGCCGACCGCTTGTCGCTGTAGTCGACCAGGCGGGTGGCGAAGTCGGCGCCGATCACCAGCACGTGCTGGGCGCGGCCGCTCTCGATGTTCGCCGTCCCCTGGGCCAGCGCGGTGAGAAACGCCGTGCAGGCCGCGCCCACGTCAAACGCCCCGGCGCGCGTGGCGCCGAGATTGTGCGCCACGATCGGCGCGGTGTTGGGGGTCAGCTCGTCCTGGCTGAGCGTGGCCACGATCACGAGATCAAGATTCGCCGCATCCACCCCGGCCGCCTCCAGGGCGCGTGCCCCGGCGCGCGTGGCGTAGTCAGACAGCCGCTCGTCGGGCCGGGCGCGGCGGCGCTCGCGGATCCCGGTGCGGCTGATGATCCACTCCTCGGTGACCCCCAGACGCTCGGCCAGCTCGGCGCTGGTGACGCGATCGGGCGGCAGCTCGGTCGCCACGCTGAGGATGGCCGCCGGGGTGAGCGTCAGCCCGGTGGAGCGCATAGCGCGCTCTCGGCTGAGGACGGCCGAATCAGGCATTGACGAGCTCCACTCCCTCGAGCGTGCGCTTGGCGAGACCGGTCAGCACCCGACCGGGTCCAACGTCGACGAAGCGCTCGGCGCCCAGCTCGTGCAGTGTCAGCATCACCTCGCGCCAGCGCACCGGCATGGTGAGCGCGTCGGCGAGCTCGCGCCGCGGGTCGGTGAAGGGCTGGGCGGTGACGGCGGAGATCACCGTCGTCCCGTCGGCGGGCTCGCTGAAGGCCACGTCCGCGAGGGCACGCTCGAACTCCGGGACCGCTCCGGCCATCATCGGCGAGTGAAAGGCACCGGTGACGTCGAGCTCCATCGCGCGCAATCCCATCTCCTTGGCCTGGGCCAGGGCGGCGGGGAGGCGCGACTTGGCGCCGGAGATGACCACCTGCACCGGTGAGTTGTCGTTGGCGACGGTGAGGTCGTGGGC
>JBAQGP010000607.1:0-3727 GCA_049287845.1 Solirubrobacteraceae bacterium
GGCCATCCCCGAGTCCCGGGCCTCATCGGCCACCGCCGCCGCCACCGCCGGCGCCACCTCCCGGTTGAACACCGACGGGATGATGTAGTCCTCGCGCAGCTCGTCGCTGGCCACGATGTCGGCGATCGCCCGGGCCGCGGCGGTCTTCATCGTCTCGGTGATATGGGGCGCCCGCACGTCCAAGGCACCCCGGAAGATCCCGGGGAAGCAGAGCACGTTGTTGATCTGGTTGGGGTAGTCCGAGCGGCCAGTGGCCAGGATCCGCACGTGGGGCAGGGCCTCCTCGGGCGAGACCTCGGGGTCGGGGTTGGCCATGGCGAACACGATCGGATCCGGGTTCATGCGCTCGAGCGCCGACGCGGGCAGCACCCGCCCCCCGCTGAGCCCGATGAAGAGGTCGGCGCCCTCGACCACATCCGCCGGCCCGCCCGGCCGCCGCTCGAGGTTCGTCCGCTGGGCGAGCTCGCGCTTCACCACGCCCATCGTCCCGTCGAGGTAGTCCTCGCGCTCGGTGTGCACGGCCCCGCGCGAGTCACAGCCGATGAGATGCCGCACCCCCGCTGCCAGGAGGATGTCGGACACCGCGACGCCGGCGGCACCCAGTCCCACCACCACGACGTGGATGTCGCCGATCCGCTGGCCGGTCAGCGTCAGCGCGTTGAGCAGGGCCGCCAGGACCACCACCGCGGTCCCGTGTTGGTCGTCGTGGAACACCGGGATGTCGAGCTCGGCCTGCAGCCGCGACTCGATCTCAAAGCAGCGCGGCGCCGAGATGTCCTCCAGGTTGATCCCGCCGAAGGTGGGCGCGATCGCCTTGACCACGGCCACGATCTCGTCGACGTCGGTCGTGTCCAGGCAGATGGGGAAGGCGTCGACTCCCGCGAACTCCTTGAACAGCATCGCCTTGCCCTCCATGACGGGCATCGCCGCGCGCGGGCCGATATCGCCGAGGCCCAGCACCGCCGTGCCGTCGGACACGACCGCCACCGAGTTGCGTTTGATCGTGTACTGGAACGCCTTGTCGGGGTCGTCGCGGATCGCCGAGCACACCCTGGCGACGCCGGGCGTGTAGGCCATCGACAGGTCGTCACGGGTCTTGAGCGGATGCTTGTTGGCCACCTCGATCTTCCCGCCGATGTGCATCGTGAACGTACGGTCGGTGGTGTCCAGGACGCGCGCGCCGGGCACCCCGTTGACGGCGTCGGTCAGCCGGGGCCAGTCGGCCGCGTCGCCGGTCTCGACGGTGATGTCGCGGATCGTATGCGGGGTGGGCGGGCCGACGACGGCCACCAGGTCCACGGCCCCGATCGTCCCCCCGGCGGCGCCGATGGCCGAGGCGACCTTGCCCAGCATCCCCGGCAGGTGATCGATCTCGACGCGGAGGGTGAGGCTGTACTGCGCGCTCGGGCTGGAGGCCGAGGACTCGTCGCTGTGGGACGCCATCGTGGGCGCATCTTATGCCTCGGACCGCGGGCCGGGCATGAATCGGACTCCACGCCGGCGCCTGCTCTGGCCCTGGATCGCCGATGGACAGGACCGGTGGGAGAGATAGCCTGAGGATCGATGGCAGACGAGCTCTTTTTGATCGACGGCAACAGCCTCGCCTACCGGGCGTTCTTCGCCCTGCCCGAGTCGATCGCCACCTCCACGGGCGTGCCCACCAATGCGATCTTCGGCTTCGCCTCGATGCTGGTGAAGATCCTGACCGACTACGGCCCCAAATCCACCGTGGTCGTCTGGGACGCGGGCTCGAGCGGCCGCAAGGAGGTCTACGCCGAGTACAAGGCCCAGCGCTCCAGCCGCCCCGATCTGCTCAAGGAGCAGTGGCCCCATCTCGAGCCGTTGGTCGAGGCGTTCGGCTACCGCAACATCAAGGTGGACGGCTACGAGGCCGACGACGTGATCGCCTCTCTCGCCGAGGTGGCCAAGACCCAGGACCCGCCGATCGAGGTCATGGTCGTCACCGGGGACCGGGACGCCTATCAGCTGGTCGACGAGCAGGTGCGGATCATGACCACCTCGCGCGGGATCACCGACACCAAGGTCTATGACCGCCAGGGCGTGATCGACCGGTACGGGATCCCGCCGGAGCTGGTGCCTGACTTCATCGGGCTCAAGGGGGACACCTCGGACAACATCCCCGGGGTTCCCGGGATCGGGGACAAGACGGCCGCCGACCTGCTCCAGCGCTTCGGCTCGCTGGAGAGCGTGCTGGAGAGCGTCGACGCGATCAGCGGCGCCAAGCGCAAGGAGAACCTCACCAACCATTCGGACGACGCGCGGATCTCCAAGCACCTGGCCACGGCCAAGCGCGACATTCCCCTTGACGGGCTCGACGTGGCGATGTTCGTCTCCCAGTCGCCGGACCGCTCCCGGCTGCGTGAGGTCTTCCGCGAGTTCGAGCTGCGCGAGCCGCTGCGCCGGCTGGAGGAGGCGCTGGGCTCCGCCGACGCCGCCGCGCCGGCTCCCGTCGCCGAGCACACGGTCGGCGCCCAGTTGCGCCAGGGCTCGATCCGGGACGTCGCCCGCCTGCCCCAGACCGAGGTCACGGTCGCGGTCCGTCCGCCGATCGTCCCCGAGGGCGCCCTGTTCGCCGAGAACGAGAACGAATGGCGCTTCGCCGTCTGCGTCGACGAGACCCAGGGGGTGCTCGTTGGCACCGTCCCGGACCCCGAGCAGCTCGTCGCGGCCCTCGGCAAGCGGCCGGTCGTCGCGCACGACGCCAAGTCGCTGGGCCAGGTGCCGGAGAACCTCGTACACGACACCGAGGTCGCCGCCTACC
The DNA here is from genome assembly GCA_049287845.1 of Solirubrobacteraceae bacterium. Lineage (GTDB taxonomy): Bacteria > Actinomycetota > Thermoleophilia > Solirubrobacterales > Solirubrobacteraceae > Palsa-465. Next base: position 2,783 of record JBAQGP010000607.1, read on the forward strand.
TCCTGGAGCCGGCCGCTCGCGCCTACCCGTTTCGCGAGCTCTGCGAGGATCGCGGCTTCGCCGCGCAGGTCGATGACGAGACCGGCGCCGACGCCGTCCTGTGCCAGGCGCTGGCCGCCTGGCAGCGCGAGGAGATCCGCGCCCGCGGGCTGATGGATCTGCTCACCGATGTCGAGCTGCCGATCGTGCGGATCCTGCGGGACATGGAGCAGGTCGGGGTCAAGCTCAACACCGCGCGGATCAAGGAGATCTCCGAGCGCGTCAAGGCCGAGGCCGATGGCTTGGAGTCAGAGATCTTCGAGCTCGCGGGGGTCCAGTTCACGCTCGGCTCGCCCAAGCAGCTGGAGGAGATCCTGTTCGGCAAGCTCGGCCTCTCGCGCGGACGGCGCGGCAAGACGGGGTACTCCACCGACGCGCGCGTCCTCCAGGCGATCCGCGCCGAGCACGAGATCATCCCCAAGATCGAGCGCTGGCGAGAGCTGACCAAGCTCGCTCAGACCTATCTCGACGCCCTGCCGCTGGTGGTCGACGAGCGCAGCCGGCTGCACACGACCTTCAACCAGACGGCCGCCACCACCGGCCGGCTCTCATCCAACAACCCCAACCTCCAGAACATCCCGATCCGTACGCCGCTGGGACGGGAGATCCGGGCCTGTTTCGTGGCCGAGGAGGGGGACCTGCTGGTGTCGGCGGACTACTCCCAGGTCGAGCTGCGCCTGCTCGCCCACATCGCGGGCGAGGACGTGCTCAAGGAGATCTTCCGCCGGGGCGAGGACGTGCACACCGCCACCGCCTGCCGCGTGTTCAACGTCACCCCTGACCAGATCGATCCGGGGATGCGCTCGAAGGCCAAGATGATCAACTACGGGATCGTGTACGGCCTGTCGGCCTACGGGATGGCCGACCGACTCGACATCCCCCAGGAGGAGGCCGCCGAGTTCATCG
>JBAQGP010000608.1:0-10924 GCA_049287845.1 Solirubrobacteraceae bacterium
GGCTCGACGCCCGACAGTGCGCGGCGGCGGACGCGGCGGCGCGCGGCCGGTGTATCGCGTCGCCCCGATCGGTCAGGCCGGTAGGCAGACATCTCGCTCAGGAAGGCTAGTGCGGTGCGTCTAGGAATGTCCCGCGAGCGCCCAGGGTGGCCCCCATCTCCTCCTGCGGGACGTCGGTGGCCACCAGACGTAGATGCGGGTCGCCGTCGATCAGCGACTGAAGACCACGATTGACGATGGTGGAGCGTGGACCTCGGCTCAGCCGGCCGCAGGCGACGGGGGAGGCGTTCTCACCCCTCCTTGTATCCCGGATCCCCCGAAGTTCACCCCTAAAAGGGGACGAAACTCCCGCCATGGAGAGCCACACTTCTCAGCGCAAATCCCGTCGCCATGTGCGACACGGGACGGGCAAGGGAACGGAGGAAGGCGAAGCGCGAGAGGCTTCGCGCCTTTCCTCCACAGGCCACGTAGTGCCCCGGGACCAACGAGGCAGGGTCCCGGGGTGCGGCGTCTAAGCGGGTGCCCCGGCGACCACCGAGGCTGACCAGTCGATCACCGACGTCGGCTTGACGACGTGCTTGCTCATCCCCAGCTCCTTGGGCTCGAGGCCCAGAGCCAAGCCGAGCAGCTGGGGCAGGTGCAGCACGGGCAGGCCGAGTTCGCGGCCCACCTCCTTGGCCGCCAGCGGCTGCTGAAGGTCGAGATTGAGGTGGCACAGCGGGCAGGGCACCACCAGGCAGTCGGCGTCGGCGTCGATCGCGTCCCCGATGTGGCGGCCCGCCATCTTCAACGAGGCCTCCATGTTCATGGTCACGATGGGGAAGCCGCAGCACTTGTAGACGCCGGCGTAGTCGATCACCGTGCCGCCGAGCGCCTCGATGACCATGTGCATGTAGCGGTCGCGGGGGTGCTCCTCGTCGATCCCGAGGCGGTGGACCGGGCGCACGATGTAACAGCCGTAGAACGGGCCCACCTTGAGATCGGTGAGCGGGCGCTTGACCTTGGACTTCAGGCTGTCGAGGCCCATCTCCTCCACCAGCAGCCACAGAAGGTTCTTGTTGGTCAGAGGGCGGGCGGGGTCCTTCTCGTAGCTGAGGCCTTCATCGGCGAGGTTCTGATTGATGTAGTCGCGGTATTCGCTGTTGGCGTCCAGACGCTCCTGGCACTCGGACTGCGCGCCCTGGCAGGTGGAGCAGATGTTCATCATCAGCTCGCCGTCGGTCTGCTGGGCCAGCGCGAAGGTGCGGGCGTTGAGAGTGTCGGCCAGCTCCTGGTTGTGCTCGGCGATGACGCCGGCGCCACAGCACGCGGCGCGGTCGAGCTCGACGAGCTCCAGATCGAGCAGCGGCGCGACCTTGGCCATCGAACCGTGCAACTCCGGCGTGAATCCGCGGCTCACGCAGCCCGGCCAGTAGGCAACCTTCATGACGTCTCGCTTTCGCTCGAGGCGGACTGGGATGCCTCTCCTGACCCTGCCGACTGCGCGGTGCTCTCCACGCTGCCGCCCGACTCGGCACCGGGGACCGAGGGCTCAGCCGGCACCTCGCGTTCCGCGGCCTTCGTCGCCGCGGGATCGTCCTCGGAGCCACTCACGTACAGGTTGAGCTCATACCGTCTCGGGCGCGCCTCGACGGTCTTGAACACCTTCTGGACGGCGTCCAGATCCGGTTTGGGGATCTTGTGCCCGACGAGCGCGGTCTTGATGCTGACCTTGCCCCGCAGGACCGCAGGGACGATCGCCCCCATCGACTTGAGCAGCACCCGTCCCGCGGCCGGGTGGAACTTGCCGAACCACGAGTTGCCGCCGAAGCTGCGCGGGAGCACCTCGCCCTCGTGCAGCAGGCCGTTGTCGCGCACCAGGGTGACGAACGACTCCTCGTGACGGTGGCCGTTGTTACCGTCGTCGATCGCGAAGTCGGCCCCGGCGCGGCGGCGCAGGCGCATGATCTGGCTCATCGGCGCCACCTCCTTGGGGCAGGCGTCGATGCAGTTGAAGCAGTGGGTGCAGTCATAGATCCCGTGAGGATCCTCGGCCAGGTCCTTGAGCCTCTCGGCATGCTGCGCGTCGCGGGGATCGCCGACGAAGCGGTAGGCCTTGGCCAGCGCCGCGGGGCCGGCGAAGAGCGGGTCGATCTCCATCGAGAGGCAGTCCGACACGCAGGCGCCGCACTGAATGCAGGCCATCGTCTGCGTGATGTCGACCATGTTCTCGTGGGGCACGATGTACTCGCGCTCGGGAACCGGCTCCTTGTTGATGAGGTAGGGGGTGACGCGCTGGATCTTGCGCCAGTGCACCGCGTCCATGTCGACGATGAGATCGCGGATGATGGGCATGTTGCCCATCGGCTCCACCTCGATCACTCCGGCCGGCGTGGTGTCCCCGCGGCCGGCGCCCGAGCCATCGCCGGTGCCCTCATCCAGGCTCGGGTTCCAGCCCGTACCGTGGGCGCGCGCGGCCGCCGTATCCAGGTGCGTGTTGCAGGCCAGCCCCGGCTTGCCGTTCATCCGCACGCCGCACGAGCCGCAGATCGCCTGCTGACAGGAGCAGCGGATGCCCACCGAGCCGTCGACCTCGTCCTTGACCTTCAGGATCGCGTCCAGCACCGAATTGCTGCTCGCCATCTCGACGCGGTGCTCGTCCCAGTAGGCAGCCTGCCCGGACCTCGGGTCAAAGCGGCGAAGTCGTAGCAGATACTCAGGCACTAATACGTCCTTTCCTGGGGCTCCCACTTGGTGATGGTCACCGGGGAGTAGCTGACCTTGGGCACGTCGTCGCCGTTGACGGTCACGTCGATGTGCTTGAGCCATTCGTCGTCGTTGCGCTCCGGGAAGTCGGTGCGGAATTGGGCTCCGCGAGACTCCGTGCGCTCCAGCGCGCCCACCACGATCGCCTCGGCCACGTCCAGCATGTACCCGAGCTCGATCGCGCCGATCACGTCTTGGTTGAACACCGTGCCGCGGTCGTCGATCGACGCCTTGGGCGCCTCCTCCTTGAGCCGGCGGACGATCTCGTGAGCCTGGTTGAGCCCATCGGCGTCGCGGAAGACGGCTGCGTACTTGTTCATCGTGTCGCCGAGCTCGTCCTTGATCGACGCCACGCGCCGGCCGCCCTCGGCGCGGTTGATGATCCCGTTGATGTAGCGCTCGGTGTCGTCCACGCGCGTGGGCGGCGTCGTCGGCATCGCCATCTGCATCGCCTGGTGGGCTGCGTGCTCGCCCGAGCGCCGTCCGAAGATGAGGGTGTCCAGCAGCGAATTGGCGCCGAGCCGGTTGCCGCCATGCACCGACACGCAGGCCACCTCGCCGGCGGCATAGAGCCCCGGGATCGTTGTCTGGCCGTCGACGTCGGTCTTGACCCCGCCCATGATGTAGTGCTGGCCGGGGTGGATGTGGATGGGTTGGCGCGTGATGTCCACGCCGGCGAAGTCGCGCCCGATGTTGACGATCTCGCGCAGCGCCTCCAGTGTGCGCCGGCGCGGGACCTTGGTGATGTCCAGCGCGACCGTGCCGTCCGGGAATCCGCGGCCCTCGTTGATCTCGGTCTGCTCGGCGCGGGAGACGACGTCGCGTGAGGCAAGCTCCAGCTTGTTGGGGGCGTACGTCTCCATGAAGCGCTCGCCCTTGGCGTTGAGCAGCCAGGCGCCCTCACCGCGTGCCCCCTCGGTGATGAGCAGCCCGTTGCCCGCCAGGGTCGTCGGGTGGTACTGGATCATCTCCATGTCCATCAGCCGGGCCCCGATGCGGTAGGCCTGGGCGATGCCGTCGCCGGTGACGATCAGCCCGTTGGTGGTCGGCCGGTAGGCCTGCCCGGCACCGCCGGAGGCCAGGATGACGGCCTTGGCGTTGAACACCTCCAGGCGCCCATCGCGCAGGTTGCGGGAGATCGCGCCGATGCAGCGGCCCATGTCGTCCTGGAGCAGGTCGGTGGTGAACCACTCCTCGTAGCGGTCCACGGTGTCCGAGTGCTTCATCAGCTGCTCGTAGAGCACATGAAGGATCGCGTGGCCGGTGATGTCGGCGACGTAGTAGGTACGGGCCGCCGAGGCCCCGCCGAACGCGCGGGTTCCGAGATTGCCACGCTCGTTGCGGTGAAACGTGACGCCGGCGTGCTCGAGCCAGAGGATCTCGTCCGGCGCCTCACGGCACATGATCTCGATCGCGTCCTGGTCGCCCAGGTAGTCCGAGCCCTTGATGGTGTCGAACGCATGCGACTCCCACGTGTCCTCGGGATTGAGGGCGGCGTTGATGCCGCCGGCCGCGGCGACCGAGTGGGAGCGCACCGGATGGACCTTCGAGATGATCGCCACGGTGGCACCCGTCTGTGCAGCAGCCAGCGCAGCGCGCTGGCCGGCCAGCCCGGCGCCGATGATCAGTACGTCATGGGAGGGCATTCAGACCAATATAAATGAGGCTGCTGGCGAGACGCCGTGCCCCTCAATCGCCGGACGCGCTCAGGCCATCGAGCGTCCGAACGCCGCCGCGAGCGCCCGGCGGACCTGGTCGACGGTGACGACACCCCGCAGCACGCCCTCGGCGTCCACCGCCATCAGCGCACCCAGCTTGCCCAGCGTCTCGGACGCCAGCAGCTCGGAGATGGGCCGGTCCTCCTGTACGCGCCAGCTGGGTGATCCGTCTGACTCGAGCACCGCGCCCGTCGTCAGCCACGCCTCGCCGCCGTCGATCGAGGCCTGAGCTCGCTCCTGGCGGGCGATCCCCAAAAGATGGCCGGTGTCGTCGATGACCGGCAGCCACGGCTGCTGGTAGCGCAGGAAGAACTCGTCCACGGCCTGGTTGACCGGGGTCGTCGCGGGGATCGCCACGGGGTGGGCGTCCATGATGTCGGCGACCCGGACCCCCTCGATCCGCTCGGTCAGCGCCGACTGGACCAGCGCGCCCTGGCAGGACCTCCACATCAGGTAGGCGAGCGCCATCAGCCACACGCCGCCGAAGCTCGACGCCGCCAGGGTCCACCACAGCCCGAACCCCGCCATGACCAGGGCAAACCCCTGGCCCAGGCGGCCGGCCGCCACCGTCCCGCGGCGCTTGTCCCCGGTCACTCGCCAGACGATGGAACGGGCCACGCGACCGCCGTCGAGGGGGAACGCCGGGAGGATGTTGAACGCGAGCAGGAGGACGTTCATCAACAACAGCCAGCTCAGTGACAGGAGCACCGGCGTGATGCGTATCGTCGAGTCCAGCGCGACGGCGTGGCCCAGCCGGCTGGCGCCCACGATGGGCAGGTCGATCGCGAGGCACAATAGGATGACGCCGAACGTCGCGAGTGGGCCTGCGATCGCGACCTTGAAGTCCTCTCCGGGCGAAGCCGCATCACGGCTCATGTGCGTCAGTCCACCGAACAGGTTCAGATCGATCTTCTTGACTTCGATTCCCTGCCTCCGCGCCACCAGGGCGTGCCCGAGTTCATGTGCGATGAGTGAGCCGAACAGCAACAGGACGCTGACCACTGTCGTCAGGTACGCGACGCCGTCGGAGCTGTGCAGCACGTCGCGAAAGGGGCCCGAGAGGACGAAGATCATGAGGAAGAGGATGAAAAACCAGCTGCCGTCGACGCCGACCCGGAATCCGAACGCGTTGAACAGCTTGATCGAGGTTGACCGCCTCAACATGGTGGAATGGTCTCATAGGCGCATCTGCGCCCACGAACTTCAGGAGACGTGAGATGAGTGAGCGCCTTGACGGTCTCAAGCAGCGCCTCGGACAGTTGTCCGATCTGGCGCACGCCCTGTCGCTGGCCCATTGGGATCAGCAGACGATGATGCCCCCGCGGGGCGGGGAAGCGCGCGCCGAGTCGTTGGCCACGCTCACCCGCATCAGCCACGAGATGTTTGTCGACGACGACACCGGGCGGCTGCTGGACAGCGCCGACTCCGAGCTCAACGGCGCTGATCCCGATGGCGACGATGCGCGCCTGATCACGCTGGTGCGTCGCCAGTGGGAGAAGGCCCGTCGCGTCCCTCCCGACCTGGCCGCAGAGATGGCGCGGGCGGCGTCGGTGGGGCAGGAGGCCTGGATCGTCGCGCGCGAGGAGGGTGACTTTGAGAGCTTCGCGCCGTACCTGGAGCGCAACTTCGAGCTCGCGCGTCGCTATGTCGACTGCCACGCCGACAGCGGTGACTTCGAGTGTCCCTATGACGCCCTGCTCGACGACTACGAGCCCCAGATGCCTACGCGCGACGTGTCGGCGCTGTTCGCCCAGCTCAAGGCCGAGCTCATCCCGGTGATCGCCCGCGTCGCGGCCGCCGAGCCGATCGACGAGGCGCCGCTGTACGCCGAGTTTGCCGTTGCTCGCCAGCGCGACCTGGTCCGCGAAGTGGTCGGGCTGATGGGCTTTGACGACGCCGAGTGGCGGATCGACGACACCGTGCACCCGTTCGCCACACGCATCGGTGGCGGCGACGTCCGCATCACCACTCGGTGGGACACGCACTTCTTCCCCACCGGCCTCTACGGGGCGATGCATGAGTGCGGGCACGGTCTCTACGAGGCGGGCCTGCCTTCCCGGCTGCGCCGCTCGCCGCTCGGCGCGACGGAGTCACTGGGCATGCACGAGTCCCAGAGCCGCCTGTGGGAGAACATGGTGGGGCGGGGGCGAGCGTTCTGCACGGTGCTCGCCCCCCGGATCGCCGCGCTGGCCGGCGGGGAGCTGTCAGACCTGGATGCCGACCGGCTCTACCGCGCGGTCAACCGAGTCAAGCCCAGCTACATCCGGGTCGAGGCCGACGAGGCCACCTACGCGCTGCACATCATCCTGCGCTTCGAGCTCGAACAGGAGCTGATCGATGGGAGCCTGGCCGTGCGCGACCTGCCCGAGGCGTGGAACGCGCGCTTTGAGGAGTACTTCGGGATCGCGGTCGCCAACGACGTCGACGGGGTGCTGCAGGACGTGCACTGGTCCGCGGGGCTGATCGGATACTTCCCCACCTACGCCCTGGGCAACCTCATTGCGGGGCAGCTGTGGGAGCGCGCCCACGCTGACCTCGGGGACCTCGAGGATCAGCTTGCCGCCGGCGAGCTCGGGCCGCTGCGTGAATGGCTGGGGCAACGCGTCCACCGCCATGGAGCTAAGTTCACCACAGCCGAGCTCCTGGCCCGCGAAGCCGGCGGACCGATGTCGGTCACCCCGTTCACCAACTACCTCAAGGCTAAGCTCGGCGATGTGTACGGGTTGGATCTGACCGCCTGACAAGACACTAGAAAGGTAAGGCGTTCTTCACTTATGAGTAAGAGTTCAGTCAGAGTTGCAGTCACGGGGGCGGCCGGCCAGATCGGTTACGCGCTCCTGTTCCGAATCGCCAGTGGACACCTTCTGGGGCCCGATACGCCGGTTCATCTCTCCCTCCTGGAGATTCCCCAGGCGGTCAAGGCAGCGGAAGGCACCGCGATGGAGCTCGACGACTGCGCCTTCCCGATGCTCAGCGGGGTCGACATCTATGACGATCCGGTCAAGGCGTTTGACGGGGTGAACGTCGCGTTGCTGGTCGGCGCCCGGCCTCGCACCAAGGGCATGGAGCGTGGTGACCTGCTCGAGGCCAACGGCGGGATCTTCAAACCGCAGGGCAAGGCGCTCAACGACCACGCCGCCTCCGATCTCAAGGTGCTGGTGGTCGGGAACCCGGCCAACACCAACTGCCTCATCGCGCAGTCAAACGCACCCGACGTGCCCAGGGAACGGTTCACCGCGATGATGCGCCTAGACCACAATCGCGCCATCGCCCAGGTCGCAAAGAAGACCGGCGCGGCGATCAGTGACGTGACCAACATGACGATCTGGGGCAATCACTCGGCCACTCAGTACCCCGACGTCTTCCACGCCAAGGTCAAGGGCGCTGACGCCGCCGAGGCTGTCGGTGACCGCGACTGGATCGAGAACGATTTCATCCCGACCGTCCAGAAGCGCGGCGCGGCGATCATCGAGGCCCGCGGCGCGTCCAGCGCCGCCTCGGCGGCCAACGCCGCCCTGGACCACGTGCGCGACTGGGTGAACGGCACGCCCGACGGTAACTGGGTCTCGATGGCGATCCCATCCGACGGGTCCTACGGCATCGGTGAGGGGATCTTCTCCGGCTACCCCTGCACCTGTTCCGGAGGCGAGTACACGATCGTGCAGGGGCTCGAGCTCGACGACTTCTCACGTGCGCGCATCGACGCCACGGTGAAGGAGCTCAACGAGGAACGTGACGCCGTCAAGCAGCTGGGGCTGATCTAAGAGGTCCTACGCCGCCGCGATCGTTACTCACGATCGCGGCGGCATTCGTGCCGTTCCCGGTCCGGCTGCGGCGGGGCCGCTCAGGCGAACCTGAGGCGGACCACTACTTCGCAGCGGGGTGCCAGCCTTGGCCCTCCCGAGAGACCTGACCGTCTTCCACCAGCTTCGGCATGACGCGGTACAGGTAGTTCGGCTCGATCTTGAGCGCCTCGGCGATCTGCGGGATCGTGATTCCGGGCTTGTCACGGACGAGCGCCAGCGCCTGGTTGGCGCGAGTGTTGCCACCCCGGCGTCCCCGAGGACGACCGGCGCGACGAGTGGTGCGACGGCGGGGTGTCGCACTTGCTGTCGCGGTCGCCCCGTTGGCGCTGGCCGGGCGACCCGGACGGCGACGGCCACCGACAAGTGCCGCCCGAGCCGCCTCGAGCTTTGACACCTCAACCTTGAGTTCGCTCAGACGTCTGTCGATGTCCTTCACGGTACTGTCAACGAAATCTGCCAACTGGGCCACCTCCGCGGCGAGAGTTAGACGTAATCGCGCACGGACGATACAACCCATGACCAACGTCCGTGCAGGCCCGGGTTCAGTTTCTCTCGATGAGTGCCTTCAGACGCTCCAGTGACTTCCTGGCCTCACGCTCGGAGGTGGCGCCGACGATCATGCGACTGGCGACCTTGCCGAGGCGTCCACCGGGCACGTGGAACTCGTTGGTGTACTGAAATGTCGTGCGGCCTTCGTGGTCGCTGGACAGCTCGTACCGGATGACGGCTGTGGAGTGCGCGGGCCCGCCGCCTTCCCACTCTGCGCGGCGGGGACTGTCAACCGTCATCAGGATCCAATGGACCTTGAACGTGAGGCCGCGGACGTGCATCGACTGGTCCATCGTCGAGCCGGTGCGCAGCGGCGAGTCCGAGACGTGGGACACGGACTTGTGGATCGTCACCCAGTCACCGAGACGCTGGGGATCCATCACGGTCTCCCACACTCGCTCGATCGGTGCCTCGATGTCGATCTTGGCGGAAACGGTGCTCATGTGACCGGGCAGCCTAACGCCCCGTGACGTGGCGCACACTCACGTCCCGCTCCCCAAGCGGCATATCCGCGGGAGTGGCTCACCGCGCGGCGAGCGGCTCCTCGCGCTCCCACTCGGCCAGAGCATGCTCGATCGCGGCACCGAGCGTGTGGAGCCTGACCTCTAAGAGCGGCGCGGCCTGATCGTCGGCGGGCAGGAGATCGCTGTCCAGGCTCTCCATCAGCGGGCCGACGAGCTGCCACTGCTCCCCGGCGATCACCGCGGCCACCCGGCTGGCGATCGGGGTCGCCGACAGCCGCTTGAACCGAAGCGCGGGCCGGTCGACGAGCATGAGGTCGGCGATGCGCTCGATCAGCTCGCCGTAGGACACGACGTCGGGACCGCCCACGTCCAGGCGGCGGCCGGTGACCCGGTCAGAGGTGGCGGCACGTATCAGCATGGCGATGACGTCGCGCTCGTCGATGGGGGCGGTGCGGTTGGCTCCCCACGCGGGGTAGGCAAGGATCGGCATGCGCTCCACCAGCCGGACCAGGAAGCGAAACGACCGCGACCGTGCGCCGATCACGATCGATGCCCGCAGGGCCACCGAGTCGGGCACCGCGTCGAGCAGGATGTCCTCCACCGCCAGCCGGCTGGCGAGGTGAGCCGATCGCGGACCGTCGGGTGGCGCGATCCCGCCGAGATAGACGATGCGCTGGACTCCGGCCGCGCTGGCCGCGGCGGCGAAGCGTTCGGCGGCCTCGCGCTCGCGCGACGCGAAGGACGCCCCGTCGGCCGGCTCCATCCCGTGGATGAGGAAGTAGGCGACGTGGATGCCGTCGAGCGCCTCAGGCAACCCCTCACCCGAGACGGCGTCGCCGGCGACCACGGGCACGTCGAGGTCCACCCGCTCGGGCGAGCGGGCGAAGCCGCGGACGGCGTGGCCATCGCGCGCCAGCCGTTCGGCCAGGACCGACCCGACGTAGCCGGTGATCCCGGTCACCAGGATGGTCATCTAGGCGCCCCCGTCCAGGGCGCCCCCGTCCCGGGCGCCGCGGCCACGAAGCCGGCATCGAGATCGGCGGCCCGGGGACAGCCCACCAGCGCCAAGGCGTTGACGAACTCGGCCAGCAGCGTCTCCAGAACATGCTGGGCGCCATCGGCACCGTCCACCGCCAGCCCCCAGGTCACCGGCCGGCCGATCAGCACCGCCCGGGCGCCGAGGGCCAGCGCCTTGACGACGTCGGTGCCCCGCCGGATGCCGCCGTCGACGAGCACGTCGATGCGTCCGCCGACGGCGTCGACGATCGGAGCCAGCGCATCGGCGCCCGACAGCACCGTGTCGAGCTGGCGACCGCCGTGGTTGGAGACCACCACGCCTGAGGCCCCGTGGGCGACGGCCAGCTCGGCGTCCTCGGCGGTGAGGATCCCCTTGACCAGGACGGGTAGCTCGGTCTCGGCGGCGAAGCGCTCGATGTCTGACCAGCGCAGGTCGGGGTCGATCTGCCCATAGCGTGCCGCCGCCGGGCCCTCGGGTGTCTGTGCGGGGTCATGGCGGGGGATGTCGGCCACGGGGTCACGGAGGCTCACCCGCCACTCGCGCTCGCGCAGACCGAGCACCGGCCGGTCGACGGTGACCACCAGCGCCTCGTAGCCCCGGCGCGCCGCGTCCTCGATGAGCTCG
>JBAQGP010000609.1:0-3159 GCA_049287845.1 Solirubrobacteraceae bacterium
GGTGACGCGCGACGTGCGGGCGCCGAGTCCCCGGTCGCGTTCGTCTGCGGCACCTACAATCGACGCTGCGCCCCCATGGTCTAGCGGTTAGGACGCCTGCCTTTCACGCAGGAGATCGCGGGTTCGAGTCCCGCTGGGGGTATGCATGCCGTAGTTGCTGACGATGCGGTTCTGTCGCTGGTGGCGAGCGGGGGCCTTGGAAGCATTTGGGAAGCGCTCGGTGCGGAGGTTGAGGCCAGCTAGATACCGAGCGCGGCTCTCATCGTCGGTGACTTCGTTGCCGTCTTCGCGACAGGACCGACGGATCACCGCGCACCGTGTCCGCCTCGGCGCGCTCTCAAGGAGCCGGCCCCACCGGCTGGATGAGGCTCTGAGCGCGGATTGGGGTCATCTGCCAGCGGCATGAGAACTCGACGGTGCTCGCCGTCGCTGACCATGGCGACCGGCGGGATCATGAGGATCGGCAAGCCCTCGACGGCGTCGCCGACCAGACGAGCAACCTGACGAGTGCCTGCGTGGCCAAGCACTCGTCCGCCCGGACCTGGGTGAGCACACGAAGGCGATCCCACGAGGCAACGATTCGCAGACCCCGGTTATCGCCGAGAGGAGGGACCCGTGGGCGGTTCGCAGAATCGGGCGGTTGCATAGGCGCCCGTTCGGCGCCAGGTCTCGAGATTGGCGAAGAGCGAGGCAGACTTCGCCAGACAGGCTGTTGCCCTGCGGTTGGCGGCGTTCGTTTCCCGCGCGAAGCCTGCGGCTTTCTGAAAGGATCGCGGCCGATGACCGGAAGGGCCGATCTGATCGGCCGAGAGCGTGAGGTCGCGGAGCTCGAACGCCGCCTCGCAACCGAGCGGCTGGTGACGATCACCGGCCCGGGAGGTTGCGGCAAGACGACGCTTGCGATGGAGCTCGCGCAGCGTCCCCTTCCCGGCTTGGAGGCTGTCGTGGTCGGGCTGGGCAGCCTCTCCGATGACGAGCAGGTGATCCCGGCGCTGCTCCGCGTCTTCGGGGGCCGCGAGCGGTTCGGGCGCCGTCCGCATGAGGTGCTCGCCGAGGTCGTGACCGGAACGTCACTGCTTCTCGTGCTCGACGACTGCGAGCACGTGCTTGCGTCGGTTCGGGGAGCCGTGTTCGAGGTGCTCGCCGCTGCCCCCGCCGCTCGAGTGCTGGCGACGAGCCGCGAGCCGCTCGGCGTTCGCGGCGAGAGCGTCTTTCGACTCGGACCGCTCAGCGTGCCGGAGCTTGGCGGGGGAATCGACGCCGTGGTCCGCTATGACGGGCCGCGGCTGTTCGTCCACCGCGCGGTCAGCGTCGATCCTGACTTCGCGCTCACGTCGTCAACCGCCGAGGCGGTCATTCGGATCTGTCGCATGCTCGACGGCGTGCCGCTGGCGCTGTGCCTGGCGGCGGCAGGCGTCGACGTGGCCTCGGTGGACGAGGTTGCGGACGGACTGGCCGGGGGCGATCGCATCGAGGCGGAGGGTCGGTCTGACGATCCGTCGGTGCACCACCGCTCGCTACGCGCGTCGCTGGATTGGAGCCACCGGCTGCTCGACGAGTCCGAACGCGCCATGCTGCGGCGGCTCTCGACGTTCGCAGGCGGGTTCACGGTCGCGGCGGCGCGCGCCGTAGCGGCGCCGGAGCGCGACGAGCGCGAGGTCCACGATCTGCTCCTCGCCCTCGACAGCAAGGGGTTGATCATGCCGCTGGACTCGCCGGCCGACGAGCGGTGGGGGCTGCTCCAGACCGTCCGCGACCACGCCTCGGAGAACCTGCGAGGTGCTGGAGAGGAGGAGACGATGGCCGACCGACACCTCGCCTTCTTCCGTGCCTTCGCCGCGGACGTCGATGCGCGTCTGCTCGCCCTGGGAAGCCGCGAGCGCCTCGACACCGAGGCGGCCAATCTGCGGCAGGCTCTTGGACATGCCGCCGGCAGCGATCCCTGCGCGGCGGTCAGCCTCGCAGCGTCGCTCGTGCGGCACTGGATCCTTGCCGAGCAGTTCGAGGAGGCGCGCGAGCTGTGCGCGGCTGCGTTGTCGGCGGCCGGAGAGACAGATGCGCCCGCTGCGCGCGCGGTCGTTCACTGCGCGGCCGGGATCGTCGATGTCTTCGTCGAGGAGTACGGCAGGGCGCTGGTGCACACCGAATCGGGACTGGCGCTGCTCGCCGCCGTCGACGATGCGGGTGCGCGGGCGCGTTGTCTGCTCCTGTCGGCGATGATCCTGATCCTGACCGGCCGGGATCTGGCCGAGGGTCGCGAGCACGCTCGGCAGGCGCTGGAGGCCGCGCGCTCGTGCACCGACCCGCTCGGCCAGGCCTGGGCGCTCGTCAACCTTTCGATGGTGGAGGCGATCTGCGACCGGCTCCCAGCGGCTCGTGACGCATACAGCGAGTTCCTGACTTTCCCGGACGCGTCCGCACACGCGAGGCTGCGGACGTCGGCGGAGGACGCCGCGGCATGGACCGAGCTGATGGCCGGGGCGCCCGAGCGCGCGCTGGCTCACGCCGATCTCGCCTTGCAGCTCGAGGGCGAGGCACCGTCCATGACGCGTTTTCAGCTTGCCGGATTCCGGATCCAGGCGCTCGCCCTGCTCGGCCGCTCCGACGTCGCCCTGCGGGAGGGCCATCAGCAGCTCACTCTCGCGCGGCAGACGCGCTCTCTACAGTCCATCCCGGCGATCGAAATGGCGCTCGCCGTTGCCGAGTTCATGTGTGGCGATCTCAGGGCCGCCGAGGAGCCAGCGCGCCGGCTGCTCGGCGTGCCGCAGCTGCACTCGCAGGCACTGTCCCGCGAACTGCTGGGGCGAATCGCCCTGGCGTCCGGGGACGTCGCGCAGGCCGAGACGCACGGGCGAGAGCTGCAAGCGATCGCGCAACGCACCGGCAGCGATCGCCACCGCGAGCTCGCGCGGTTCATCGGCGGGTCTGCGACGGTTCTCGCCGGCGACATCGACCGCGGACGTAGCCTGCTGCAGGCGACGCTGGCGGCAACTGCCGAGCTCGGGGTCGACGGCGTGACTGTGGACGCCCTCACCGCCCTCGCGGTGCTCGCCGCCCGCACGCGGAACCCAATGCGCGCCGCACGGCTCGCGGGCGCGGCGCACGCGGCCCGAGCGCGGTTAGCCCGCGTCGCTCCCCAGTCGACCGTCGAGCAAGTTG
>JBAQGP010000610.1:0-2219 GCA_049287845.1 Solirubrobacteraceae bacterium
ACGTAGTCCTCGCCGGCCACGAGCGCGGGATAGCCGGCGGTGGGACAGATAAGTGCGTCGCAGCGCTCGAGGATGGGAGCGATTCGTGCATGGATCCGTGCCTCGAGTTCGAAGCCGGCGAGGAAGGTCTCCGGCGGGTCGGCCGGCGTGAAGCGGTCGGCGAACTGCTTGGCGTACGGCGTCAGCAGTTCACCGTGGCGTTCGACCTCGTCCGCCACCATGCGGCCCATGATCACGCTGAAGTGGATGTGCGCGGCGCGCTCTACCTCGGCCCGGCGAATGCCGAGCTCGACCTCCTCCACGACGGCCCCCGCTTCTCGAAGCGCATCGGCGACAGCGCGGGTGTTCTCCTCGACTTCCGGTTCCACGTGCCAGTCGCCAAGGTTCACCGCGAAGGCGATCTGCATTCCCTCGACGCCATCCGGCTCGGTGTCGATCATGACCGTGGGTCGAAGGGAGTCGGCGTCGATCGGGTGCGGGCCGACGATTGCGTTCTGCAGCAGGGCGCAGTCGCCGACGGTGCGCGCTAGGGGGCCGACGTGGCAGTAGGTGTCGAGGTTGAACGGCGGCAGGTCGGGAACCCGGCCATGTGGCGGCTTGTAGCCCACCACTCCCGAGAAGGACGCCGGGATCCGGATCGACCCGCCGATGTCGGAACCGGTCGCCAGCGGCGTCATCCCAGCGGCCAGCGCCGCCCCGGAGCCACCCGAGGAGCCACCAGGGCTGAAATGCAGGTTCCACGGGTTCCGGGTGATCCCCCAGAGCTTCGAGTGAGTGAACGCCGCACAGGAGAACTCCGGCGTGGTCGTCCGGATGTGGATGATGCCGCCGGCAGCGACGATCCGGTCGATGATCGGATGGGTGAGGTCCGCGATGCGGTCGGCATAGGCGAGCGAGCCATCCGGCCACGTATGGCCCTTCATCGGGTGCTCTGCCTTGGCCGCGACCGGCAGGCCCTCGAGGGGGCCGACCTCGTCGGGATGTGAGACGTAGCGGTCGGCCGCAGCCTGCGCCTGTCTCCGGGCGTCCCCGAACAATTCCTCCGCGACGGCGTTCACAGCGGGGTTGACCGCGTCGACGCGGGCGTGCAGGGCGTCGAGCAGTTCGACCGGAGACATCGACCTGGACCTGAACTGGCGCAGCGCCTCGGATGCCGACACGTAACAAAGCTCATCCACGAAAACCGTCTCCTCTTCCTCGCGTCTTCCTGGTCAGGCCGGGCAAGCCGTACACGCCGGCAGGCGACACGGCGCCAGCGAGTGTCGCCGGCGCACTACACCAATCCGCAAAGCCATTGTCAATGGCATGGGCGAGCCGGGCGTGCTAAATCTTTTCAGCAGACGGCGCACGGTACGCACGCGCCAGAGCTATTCAGCCGGAGGGAGTGAGGACCGCGACGACAAGATCAGATGCAACCAAGGGACGAGCGCGGCTGCAGCGGGGCGTGCTGACGGGGCAGTTGATCGTCGAGATGAGCCTGCGCCTGTTGGACACCGGGGGGGCCGCAGGATTCAGCATGCCCAAGCTTGGACGTGCTTTGGGAGCCGACCCGACCGCCGTGTACCGCTACTTTCCGAGTAAGGACGATCTCGTGCTCGCGATCGCCGACCGCCTCATCGAGGAGGCGATCAAGGGTTTCGAACCTCGGGAGTGTTGGGTCGAGACGGTGGCCGAGCTGGCGCGCCGGATCCGGGCGGTGTACCGGGCGCACCCTGCGGCCGCGTCGGTCTCGGCGTTTCGCACCACGCGCCGGCCGGCCGAGATGCAGGCGGTGGAGTGGCTGATCGCTGCCATGCACGACGCTGGGTTTGAGGGTGATCAGGCGGCTCTTGCTTACCGGACGATCGCGGACTTCTCGCTCTACCTCGCCGGTGGCGAAGCCAAGTTCCTGAGCCTGGAAGCGGAGGAGCGTGAGGCCGACGCGGGCGCGTGGACGAGGGCCTACCGGTCGGTGGACCCGAAGGAGTACCCCAACATCTCATCGCTCCGCGATGCCTTGCCGTTGGTGACAGAGGATGCCATCTATGAGCAGGCCTTGGCGTTCTTCCTCAACGGCTTGAGAGCGGCCGCTCCCGCGGGATGCCCCTGCCCTCCGGGGAACCACGGCATCGCCGGCATTTGATCCACTAGGCCATCGCGGTCTGCAGCTCCGGCCGGGGGGGAAGGGGCACCGCTGCCGCGGGGCTCGCGGCCGGGCTGGCCCGGGGCCGGTCCAGTGT
>JBAQGP010000611.1:0-5589 GCA_049287845.1 Solirubrobacteraceae bacterium
GTGAGGTCGTGTAGAGAGCCATCGCGCTGCCTGTCCGGTCCGGGAAGTCCCGGCGCACGATCACCGGGAGCAGCACGTTGCCCGTGGCGATGGCCGCGCCCGCGAGCGCGGTCCCGGCGAACAGGAAGATGTCGCCGGGGACCAGCCGCAAGAGCATCCCGCCCACCAGCGCGATCATGGCCACGGCGATCGCGGTATACACCCCCAGGCGGCGGGCCAGCGGCGGCGCCAACGGGGCCAGGAGACCGAAGCACAGCACCGGCAGCGTGGCCAGTGCGCCCGCCCACCCCGAGGACAGACCGGTGTCAGATTGGATGCGGTCCAGGACAGGCCCGATGCTGGCGGCGGCCGGACGCAGGTTGATGGCGACGAGGATGACGCCGCCGGCCAGCAGGGCCGGGGAGAGCGACGGCCGGCCGGAGCGCTGCGCATCCACCCCCTCAACCTATCCATATTTCGCTTGACGATATACCGGTAGCCGATATAACCTGGGTCGCGATGACACCCTCCTCGCCATCCGAGGCGGACGGCCTCACCGGCTTCGGACGTAACGCCGGCTCGGCCACGCTCATCCTGTCGAGCCTCGCCGAGTCCACCAAGCACGGATACGCCCTCACGAAAGACATCGAGGCGTTTGCGGGCATCCGGCTCGCGCCGGGGACGCTGTACGAGGCGCTGGCCCGGCTGGAGCGCCAGGGACTGATAGAGCCCGTCCCCACCACCGATCGCCGCCGCCCCTACCGGCTCACCGCCGCCGGGGCCACCGCGCTGCGCGCGCACCTGCAGGCGCAGCGTCGGATCGCCGACGTCGGGCTGGGGCGTCTGGCCACCGGGCCCGGGACGGCGTGAGACCGCCCGCGCAGCGGGCACGGCGGCTCGCGCGGTGCTACCCGCGGCCCTGGCGCGCCCGCCCGTCTCACGTTGGGGGCGACTCCGAGCGTCACATTCGGACGCCCGACGCCGTCGTCACCCGGCCGCCGAACAGAAAGGCGGTCTGACGCAGCGAGGACTCCAGGTCAAACGGGTCCATGGCCGAGACGGCGTCGCGGGGAATGATCACGTCATACCAGCGCAGGGCGGCGCTGGCGGCCGTGTAGTGCACGCAGATGTTGGCCACCGTGCCGCAGATGACCAGCGTGGTCACGCCCCACAGGCGCAGCAGATGATCCAGGGGCGTGCCGTAGAAGCCGTCATAGCGGACCTTGGGAATGACGGTCTCATCCTCGCGCGGGGCCAGCGGCTCCACGATCTGCCAGCCCCAGCTGCCCTCCCGAGCATGTTCGGGCCAGATGCGCCATTCGGGGTCGCCGTCGCGATGGGTGTCCTGGGTGAACACGACGCGCATTCCGTACGCCCGGGCGAGCTCCAGCAGGGTCGTGATCGCCGGGATGGTCGACGCGGCGTCGGGGACGCGCAGGGTCCCGCCCTCGGTCACGAAGTCGTTCTGCATGTCGACCACGACGAGCGCGGTGCGGGTGGGGTCGATGCGGACCTCGTCGTGGACGGCGTAGTCGGGGACCTCGACGGCGTGGCTCATGATCTCCTCAACGCTAGCGCCCGTGGCGCGCCATGCACACAGCCCAGGACGCGCCTTCGGGCGCGGTACGGCGCCCCCCCACCCGGGGCATTGGTATGTTGGCCGCCGATTCGACACGCTCTTCACCGGGGCGGGGCCGATCAGAGGAGCATCGCTATGAGAAGGATCACGGCCGCGCTGGCCGCAGGCGCGATCGTGGCTCTGGGGGCGGCCACCGCGCCGGCAGGCGCCGCGGACATCGACTACTCGCAGGTTGCGCGCAACATCATTCCGTCAGGTCAGCAGGGATCGCTCCCGATCCCGGCCGACGCGACCGCGCAGGCGCAGATGTACAACGCGCTGACGCCGTTGTTTGACCACGTCAGCAACGCGAACCTGTTCTCGGACTTCAAGTCCGAGCAGTTCGGCGTCGGCGACGAAGGACCCGGCACGATCGAACCGGTGCCCTTCCCGGGCGTCACGATCCTGCGTGACCGCTTCCACGTCCCGCATGTCACCGCCACAACCCACGCGGGCGGTGTGTGGGCAGCCGGCTGGATCGCCGCCGAGGACCGCGGACTCCTGCTCCAGGAGGCACGCGACAACTCGCGGGTGGCCGCCCTCGATGTCCCGGGCCTCACCGCCATCGGGCTGATCGAGCAGCTTCAGAACTTCCAGCCCAGCGCTCAGACCGAGCAGGTGCTCTCCCGCCAGACACAGGTGCTGGAGAAGGCGGGACCTGAAGGCCGCGCGGTGCTCTCGGACATCGACGAGTTCGTCACCGGGATCAACGCGTACCTGGCCATCAACAGCCCCACCACGCCGAAATGGACCCGCAACGACGTGTACGCGCTCAACGCGCTCAAGGACCAGTTCTTCGGCGAGGGTGGCGGCCGCGAGGCCCAGGACTCTGAGTTCCTGGGCGCGCTCCAGCGCCGGCTGGGCGTCAAGAAGGGCTACAGCGTCTTCAACGACCTGCGCCAGAACACGAACGCCGGAAGCCCGACGACGGTGGACGGGACCTTCAACTACGACCACACGCCGACCAAGCCCGGGGCTCCGGGCAGCGTCGTGCTGGACCCGGGGAGCTTCCATGCCACCCCGGCGGTATCGGCGGCGCAGGCGGCCAAGTTCGGCCGGCTCGAGCCGCGTCCCCACGCCTCCAACGAGCTGATGGTCGAGGGCAGGTACTCCACCACGGGGCACCCGCTGCTGGTCGGCGGCCCGCAGGTGGGCTACTTCTATCCCGGCCTGACCTACGAGATCGATATGCACGCGCCCGGTCTGGACTGGCGCGGAGCGACCTCGGCCCCCTTCCCGGGCTACATGCTGATCGGGCGCGGCCCTGACTTTGCCACCACGCTGACCTCGGCCTCCGGGGACGTGGTGGACGAGTACGCCGAGACGCTCTGTGGCCACAGCACGACGAAGTACCTCTTCAAGGGCAGGTGCCTGCCGATGCAGAGCTTCGACGCCGGCACGCTCAACGGCAGGACGGTCGCCTTCAAGACCACGGTCCACGGCCCGGTCGTGGGGTATGCCCGCGTGCACCATCGGCTCGTGGCGATCTCCAGCAAGCGATCAAGCTACGGAAAGGACGCGCTTGACCTGCTCTTCAACCGTCGCCTGTCCGACGGGCAGGTCAACAGCCCGCAGTCGTTCTTCAAGGCCGCCCAGCTGACGCCGCAGACGTTCAACTCGTTCTACGTCGACGACGCGCACGTGGCCGAGATCACCACCGGGCTGCTGCCGATCCGGCCCAAGGGCACGGATCCAAGCCTGCCGACGATCGGCACCGGCGGGTGGGAGTGGCGCGGCACCGCACCCAGCAGCGTGCACCCGCACGGCATCGACCCCGTGCACACGCCGGTCAAGGGGACGATGACCAACTGGAACAACGTCGCCGCCCACGGATTCGGCGCGGCCGACGACGCCTGGAACGCCAACGGCACCTCGGCGCGCGTGGCCCTGCTCAACTACAACCTGGCGCGGCTGCGCCGGCACGGCAAGTGGTCGCTGGCCACCGTCACCTCGGCGATGAACGCCTCGGCCACCCAGGACGTCCGCGCGATCCTGACCGTCCCGGTCCTCCAGCGGCTGCTCAAGGGGAGCAGGGCCCCGGATGCCCGGGCGGCGAAGATGCTCTCGCTGCTGGTGGCGTGGCGCCGGGCCGGCGGCAACCTGCTGGACCTCAACGACGACGGCAAGATCGACAATCCCGGCGCGGCGATCATGAATGAGGCGTGGCCGAAGATCGCGGCCACGTTCATGCGGCCGGAGCTGGGCCCGCTCGAGCGGGAGTTCAGCGGCCTGGTGAGCGTGTTCGAGGCGCCGCCGGGTGGCCAGTTCAGCGGCTGGTATCAGTACTTCGACCGCGACGTCTCAAAGCTGCTGCACGTCAAGCAGCCCCAGCCGTTCAGCAACGACTACTGCGGCGCCGGCAACCTGCACCGCTGTCAGCAGTCGGTGTGGGCGGCGATCGCGTCGGCCGGCAGGTCACTGGCTCGCCAGCAGCACAGCGCCAACCCCAGCGCGTGGCGCGCCGGCGCCACCGCTCAGCGGATCACATTCCTCCCGGGGCTGCTCAAGTACACCATGGCCTACACCAACCGGCCGAGCGGCATCCAGCAGGTGATCAGCTTCAACCGCCACCGCTGATCGGAACGGCTCTCAGCCCGCCGGCGCCACCGCCGGCGGGCTGAAGTTGCGTACGGCCGGCACGGCAAGGGCGAGCGCGAACAGGACGAGCGACATTCCGGCGGCGGCGTAGAGCGTCGTGGACAGGCCCAGCAGACCCCCAACGGGACCGCTCAGCGCCTGTCCCAGCGGCAGGATCCCCACCGAACCCAGGTAGTCCCACGAGAACACGCGGGCCAGCTCGTCGGTGGGGACATCCGACTGCACGGCGGTGAACCAGAAGGTGTTGAACATCGTGCCCGCGCCGCCGTCGATCACCGCCACCGGCAGGATCACCGGCAGTGGAGCGTGCGCCGCCAGCAACGCGAGCAGGAGCGGGGTGATCAGCACGAAAACCGCGAACGCCATGCGCAGCGGGTGGCGCGGGCGCGCTCGCAGGGCCACCAGCCCCCCGATGATCGACCCGACGCCGAGGGCGACGACGATCGCCGCCCACGCGCCGGGGCCGCCCAGCGACAGGCGCGCCACCTGAGGCCCGAGGACCTGCCACGGCGCCCAGGCCAACCCGATGTAGAGCGTGAAGCAGGAGACCGTGATCCACAGCCAGGGGCGGGTCCGAAACGCCTGCCAACCGCCTCGCAGTTCCTCGAGCATCGTCGCGGGCTTCCGCGGCGCTGCGACGATCACCGGCATGGCGCGCACGCATGCCGCACTGCCCAGGAAGGTGAGCGCGTCGAAGGCCAGCCCCCACCCGGGCCGGGCCGCAGCGACGATCACGCCGGCAACGGCGGGGCCGGCGACCGACGCGACGTTGCCGCTGAGCGCGATGAGGCTGTTGGCCGTCTGAAGCTCACCGGAGTCGACGGTCTGGGGCACCAGCGCCAGCGCGGCCGGGTCAAAGAAGGCACGCGCGGTGCCGTAGACGGCCTGGAGCACGACGAGCTCCCACAGCTGCGCGGCCCCGGCGAGCAGGAGGACCGCAGATGCGGCCTGAGATGTCGCCCGCACGAGGTCGGAGGTGACCATCACGCGGCGGCGCGAGAACCGGTCCGCCCACACGCCACCGACGAGCACGAACAGAACCAGCGGGATCGTCTGGGCGGCCAGCACCAGGCCCAGGCTGGTCACCGACGCGGTCAGGTTCAGGACCGCGAAGGCCAGAGCGACGGGCACGAGGCGATCGCCCAGCGACGAGATCGACTGGGCGGCGTACAACAGCCGAAAGGCCCGCTGCGCCGGGACTCCTCCCACGACGGCAAGGCTACGCCCCGTCGCGAGATGCGAGCATCTCCTCTCATGAGCGAGGTCATGATCGACACCCCCCGCGGCCCGGCGCGTGCACATGTGAGCGTCTCGAACGGCACAGGCCCGCCCGGCGCGGCGCTCATCCTGGGCCACGGCGCCGGCGGCGGGATCGCAGCGCCCGACCTTCAGGC
>JBAQGP010000612.1:0-5004 GCA_049287845.1 Solirubrobacteraceae bacterium
AGCAGCCAGGCGGCGATCGCGAGCGCCGCCAGCACCTTGGGCCCGCCCGAGTGTCCGAGTGCCCACGGCAACCCGAGAAACACCAACCAGCCGGTCCCGACCGCGGCCCACGCGAGTACCCGCTCCCCGGCGAACACCGCCGAGACGATCGCGAGGCCAAGGGACAGGAAGTTTGGGCCAAGCGGGTAGCCGCGCGCGACGTACGCCACGGTGACGGCGAACACGAACGCGAGCACCTGGCGCACATATCGCCGCCGCAAAACGAGCGCGAGCGGGCCGAGCGCCAACAGGGCGTAGGCCCCGGCGTCAAGCGGCGTCGCAGGGTGACACGCAGACGCCCACCAGCAGGTGTGCGTGCGCGACGCGTGATGCGCCGCCCCCGCTGTGGCGGCGATCTGGATCGCCCCGCACACCGCGGCGAGACGCACGTCGCTGCGGCGGAGCCAGCCCGACGGAGTCACACCCGCACGATAACCCCGCTCGCGGGAGTCGTCATCGGCTCCCGGGCGCAGCCGCGACTACGCGGACGGGAGTACACGGTGCCGCTCCGGTCAGACACCGGGAGCAGCCCAGAAGCCGCCCCTCGCCCGACGACAACTCGCTCTCCGGAGAGCAACCTTCTCCCTGCAGCCCGCGACCGAACCACACAGACCGAAGGAGCGACGATGCCCGGGTACGACACGATCAGCCAGATGATCCGGAACCCCAACCTCCGCGCAAGCGACGCCGACCGCGACGCCACCGCCGACCGGCTGCGCCAGCACCACACCGACGGCCGGATCGACCAGGAGGAATTTCAAGAGCGCTTGGACAGGTGCTTCGCCGCGAAGACCGTGGGCGAACTGGCCGAGCTCACGCGGGACCTGCCGGACGATACGGCCCGGCACCGCGCGGGCGGCCGCACCGGCTTCGGCCTGCTTGGCGGCGTGCGCATGATCCCGCTCGCCCCGATCATCCTGGCGATCGTCGCCATTCACCTCTTTGTCGGTGTGGCCGGCGGCCTGTGGACCCTCATCCCGCTGTTCTTCCTGGCCCGCTTCATCTACTTCCGCCGCGGATTGCGCACCTGGAGCGGTCGCGGCGGAGCCGCGCTGTAGAGGCGCGGCGGATCAGACGGGTCGGGAGGGTCGTGGTGACCCGTGATGACACCCCCACACTGACCCCGCAGTCAAAACCGGTAACCCACGCCTCCCGCCTCGTGGCGCAAGGTCATGCGCCGTTGGTGGCATTCGGGCGTGGGCCGGGAATCCTGGCCGCAGGGCCAGCCACCTACGGACAGTACTCCCCTTTGCGGCGATTGTGTGAGCCAGACCTCAATAGTTTGGAGCGCCACCCGATCCGGACGATTCGAAGCGCGGGCGCGTGATTGACCGAAAGCACCCGCAAACCGGATGATCCGGTTGCGGCTCAGACCCGGTGGTAGCGCGCGTCCGCGATGGAGTAGAGCGCGAAGGCGATGAAGCCGAGGGCGACGATCCCGAGCAGGAGCGGGCCGGCCGAGGCGTGGACGAGCTTCTGCAGCGCGCCGTCGAGGCCGATGGCGCTCCTGGCCGAGTAGTCGAGGGCGGCCTTGACCAGCCCGTAGCCGATGAGCAGGAAGGTGGCGGCGCGGGCGACGTGGCCCGCGACGCCGAGGCCGGTGAAGGCGGTGCGGGTGCGCTGGCTCATCCTGGCGGTGTCCGAGTCATCCAGGAACTTCCTGGCGATCCCCTTGTAGCCCTGGTAGAGGCCCACGCCGATGACCACCAGCCCGGCAATGCCGACGATCAGCGGGCCGCCGGGCCACCCCAGGACG
Organism: Solirubrobacteraceae bacterium; assembly: GCA_049287845.1. Taxonomy (GTDB): domain Bacteria; phylum Actinomycetota; class Thermoleophilia; order Solirubrobacterales; family Solirubrobacteraceae; genus Palsa-465. The sequence continues at coordinate 1,796 of JBAQGP010000612.1, forward strand.
CCCGCGGCGGCCGGCTTGGGGCTACCGCTGGAGGGGTGGCGGCCGGAGAGGATCTTGATGGCCACGACACAGAGGGCGGCGTAGGCGACGGCGCTGCCAACGGCTGAGACGCGGCGCTGGAGCGCTCCGTCGTCGTCTGGGCGGGAGCCGACCACGCCGTCGATCAGCCTCCAGATCGCGTAGGCGGCGAGCCCGATCGCCAGAGCGATCAAGAGGATCTCACCGAACCGCTGCCGGGCGACCGTCTGAAGCGCGCCGCTCTGACTCTCGGTCTTTCCGCCCGATCCAATTGCCAGCTTGAAGGCCAGGATCCCGATGACGCCGTAGACCGCCCCCCTGGCCACGAGCCCGACCCGAGCCATCGCCCGCAGACCCTCGCGGCCGGAGCTCCCGGGGACGGCCGAGCGGGCGGCGGCGATCGCGCGTTCTGATCGATCCGTCATCGCGGGCATCACGACCGCTCTACCCCGCGACGCCGCGGTGCAGACACGAGGATGGCGGTGGCTCGAGGATTCGCCGCGCGGGCGCAGGGGTATCCCGTGACCGAGCGAGGGTTGTCGAGGTGGGAGGATCAGGATGCGCTGGAATGGAGCCCTAACCGCCGCGGTCACCGCGTTGCTCCTGAGCTGTGCGTGCGCGCAGGCCGGGGCGGCTGAGCTGTCGGTCGCCAACCGGCTGCAGGACCGCCGGGAGGTGACCTCGGGCCAGCGGTCGTATGCCGAGGGCTTCGAGGACGGCTACTTCTATGCCAACGGCTGGCACACCACGGGGGAGATGGGCGGCATCTGGGCGCCGCCGGTCAAGCTGCTGGACGGCGTCTGGTTCGGGGTCGACGGCTCGTGGATCGGCCCGGCCACGCGCTTCACCAGCGGGTGGGGCTACACCCGCTACGACCTCCCGAACACCGACGGCCTCCAGCTTACGCGCACCGACTTCGCGCCCGACGCCGACCGAGCGGTCCTGTTCGGCCTCAAGCTGACCAACCCGGGTGCTGCGCGGACCGTCACCGTCAACGTCGACGCGCACTCCGAGCTCATGGGCGCCTATCCGTGGGGATCGACCACCCCCAACGAGAGCACCAACGTGCCCGACCATGGCGCCTACCAGGGCGGATCGCTCGTCTTCACCGACGACGGCACCGTCGGCGGCGGCGTTCCCGTCCATCACTACGCCGCGCTCGTCGCCTCCGACCGCACGCCGTCATCGGGAACTGCAGCGCCCACCGGCGGCAACTTCCGCGGGCCGGAGCCCGGAACCGCATGCGCCGCCACCGACGGCACGTCGGCGCCCAGCGCGTGCGACGACGGCCCCTTCGGCAGGGGCACGGGCGGCCAGCTGGACTACACGGTCTCGCTGCCCGCTCACGGCTCCAGCACGGTGTGGATCGCCGCCGCGGGATCAGACCAGGGACTGTCGGACGCCAAGTCCCAGCTCGCCGGCGCTATCGCGAACCCCGAGAGGGAGTTGCAGGACAAGGTCGCCTCTCGTCAAGCGCTGGCGCAGAACACGGTGGTGTCGCTGCCCGGCGACCGGCTGCTCCAGAACGCGGTGGCGTGGGGCAAGCAGAACCTCGCCGACCTCACGCAGTCGGCCTCCAATCTCCAGATCCGCTGGACCGACCAGGGCACGCAGTACCCGGCGGCGCTCGGGACGGTCGCGCACGCGCGGTGGTTTGCCGCCGGCTTCCCGGACTACCCGTGGATCTTCGCCACCGACGGTGAGTACACCGCCTTCCCGGCGGTGGCCGTGGGCCAGTTCCACACCATCGAGGACCACCTGACCGCGTTGCGCGACATCTCAGACATCCTCAACCACCGGTCGGGGATCGTCGTGCACGAGACCGTCTCGGACGGCTCGGTCTACTTCGGGCACGAGAGTCAGACCACCGCCAGTGACGGCACCGTCACCAACGACTTCAACACCGACGAGACGGTCAAGTTCCCCAGCGCTGTCGCGCTCGTATGGCGGTGGACCGGCGACACCCGATTCCTGGACAGCATGTACGACTTCACCAGGCGCAACATGCACGCGATCGACGAACGCTACGACGTCGATCACGATGGGTGGCCCGAAGGCTCGGGCAACGTCGAGCGTCCGGGCATGGGGCCCGAGAAGCTCGACAACGGCGTCTACTACATGCGTGGGCTCTATGACCTCGCCGACATGGCGCGCGCCAAGCACGACCGCGCGACCGCGACGTGGGCCACCAGCCTGGCCGACCGACTGCGCCGCCAGTTCGAGCAGACGTGGTGGGACCCGGCGGTGTCGCAGTACGCCGATTCGCTGGACAACCCGTCCAACAGCCAGGTCTATCTCAAGAACTGGATCGACCAGGTGCCGATGGAGGCCACGCTGACCACGGGGGCCCAGGTCACGCCGGGGGTGGCGAGCTCCGCCCACGGCGTGGCGGCGCTGGCCACCCGCGAGGGCTCCTGCTTCAGCGGCGACCGACCGGGCAGCCGCGGCCTCTTCCACACCGCGTGCGGCGGGGGCGCCGACGGCGCGGGCGACTTCGAGATCTTCTCGCTGACGACTGCCATCCAGGCTGTCGGCGAGGGCAACTACGGGCGCCTCGGTCCGGGTCAGCAGCAGCGCTACACCGACGCCAACGCCGAGACCATGTTCTCCGAGCCAGCCACCGGCGGTACCCCGGACGAGATGCCCGGCGCGATGCCGGAGATCTTCCCGTCAGCGCCGTCGGGCGACGCCTCGAAGGGGATCCCCGCGAACATCAACCGTTGCTGGACCTGTCGCTCGATGGTGATGCAGGCATGGGGCAACTACGGCACGATCTGGCCGGTGGTCAGCCAGCAGCTCGGCGTCCGGCCGTTCCTGGGGCAGAGCGTGCTCCAGGTCGTCCCGCAGGTGCCCTCCGGCGAGCCGAGCGTCTCGGGGTCAAACATCCGCCTCGGTATGGGCAACGGGTCGATCGACGTGTTCGCCTCGCACGCCGGCCGTCGCTACACGACGACGCTGCAGCTCAACCACCTGCGACTGCACTGGCTGCAGATAGGGCAGACGCTGCCCGCTGGGAGCAGGCCGGCATCGGTCCGGCTCGACGGCCGCCGCGCGCGTGGCGTCGAGCTCCGCGACACCAACCGCGGCGTGGAGGTGACGGTGCCGGTGCGCAGCGGCGGGATGCACACGCTGGTGGTGACCGCCGCGTAGAGACGGCATGCGTGAGGGGCCGGCGACGCTCAACGCGCCGC
>JBAQGP010000613.1:0-5846 GCA_049287845.1 Solirubrobacteraceae bacterium
GCTTGGTGGTGCCGGTTGCGGCTCCATCGCCCTCGCCGTCGGGCGTGTGAGCCAGGCGCTGGGCCAGCATGGAGGTGCGGCGCCGGGGCTCGGCCTCTTCCTCGGCGATGTCGCGCTTCATCTGCTCGAACTCGGCCGCCGAGACACCCTCGGCATCGGGCTCGGTGATCCGGCCGGCGCGGCGACGCATGCGGTCGCGCGCGGGATCGACGTCAGCGCCCGCCGAGGCGTACGCGGCGACGCCACCGTAGTCGGCCTCGATGCGCTCGCGGCGGTGGCGATAGACGCTCTCGCGCTCCTTCCAGTGCGTGAGCACCGGGGAGGCGATGAAGATCGACGAGTAGGCACCGGAGGCCACGCCGATGAGCAGCGCGAAGGCGAAGTCCTTGAGGGTGGAGCCGCCGAAGAGCAGCAGCGCCAGGATCGGCAGCAGCGTGCACGACGTGGTCGCCAGCGACCGGGTCATCACCTCTGCCATCGAGCGGTTGACGATCTGCGAGAAGGCAGCCCGCGGCATGCGCGGGATGTTCTCGCGCACTCGGTCGAACACGATGATGGTGTCGTAGAGCGAGTACCCCAGGATGGTGAGCAGGGCCGCGACCGTATCGACCGTCACCTCCCTTCCGGTCAGTGCGTAGACGCCGCTGGTGATGAGCACGTCGTGCATCAGGGCGATCAGCACCGGGATCGCGAACTTCCAGTCAAAGCGCAGCGCCACGTAGCCGGAGATCACCAGCAGCGAGGCGATGATGGCGACCACTGCGCTGTTGGCCACGGTCTGCCCGAAGGTTGGGCCCACGGTGGTGGCTTGGAAGCCGGGCACGCCTCCGTACTTGACCGCCAGGGCCTGCTTGACGGTGTTGCTGCCGATGTGCAGTGGCTTGGACGAGATCTGAAACTGGGTGCCCTTGGTGCCGATCGCCTGGACAACCGGCTCCTGGACCCCGGCACCGGCCACGATCGAACGCACTGCCGACGGCGTGGCCGGCTGGGCAAGGGTGGCGTTGATGCGTGCTCCGGAGGTGAAGTCGATACCGAGGTTCAGCCCCCGCCCGCCGATGGCCAGCGCGCCGATGAGCAGGATGACGCCCGACAGTGAGAAGAAGTACTTGGAGGCGCCCATGAAGTCGTAGGTCCAGACGCGCTTCTTGCCGCCGGCGCCGAGCGCGGACGGGCGGCCGATGGTGCGCGAGTCACCCATCGTCATGAGGATCGCCTGGGTTGCCAGCACCGCGGTGAACAGCGAGACGATCGTCCCGATGCCCAGCGTGAAGGCGAAGCCCTGGACGTCGGAGGTGGCCAGCACGAACAGGATGAACGCGGTCATGATCGTGACCACGTTGGCGTCGATGATCGCCGTGAGGCCCTTCTTGTAGCCCGTGGCGATCCCGGCGCGGATCGATCTCCCGGCGCGGATCTCCTCCTTGACGCGCTCGAAGATGACGATGTTGGCGTCGGCGGCCACCCCGATGGTGAGGATCAGGCCGGCGATGCCGGCGAGCGTCATCGTGATGGGGATGAGCTTGATGAGCGCGTAGAAGTACAGGCCGTACACGGCGAGGCCGGCGACGGCGATGACGCCGAGCACGCGGTAGTAGGCGAGCAGGAACAGGGCGACGACGGCCAGGCCGACCGCGCCGGCGACGAGCCCCTGGTGCAGCGCCTGCTGGCCCAGGGTGGCCGAGACCTCCTGCTCGGAGATCTGCTTGAGCTTGATCGGCAGCGCGCCCAAGCGCAGCTGGGTGGCCAGATCCGACGCCGACTGGCTGGTGAAGCCGCCGGTGATGTCGGCCCCGCCGCCGCCGATGATCCCGTCGGGGTACTGATGGAAGTCGATCTGCGGGACGGTGACGAGCTGGTTGTCCAGGGCGACTGCGAAATGCTGGTTGAGCCTCGCGCCGCCGAGGCTGACGTTGGCGCCGCGGTGGGCGATCGTCCCGGTCACTCGCTGGAAGGCGGACTGGCCCTTGCCGTTGAAGCCGAAGGTGACGTCGGGCTGGCCGGACTGGTCGGTGCTCGCCTGCGGATTGGTGATGTCGTTACCGGTGAGCGCGACGTTGTCCTTGAGGACGAAGAATTCCGCGTTGGGGCTGTTGGCCGCGATCTTGTGGTTGGCCGAGACATTGGCCGCCTGGAGCACGACGGTGCCCTGGGGGACGCTCACGAGCTCGCCCTGTGAGCGGGTCACCCCCGGGGGCAGACCCGCATAGAGGTCGGTCAGGGTCGTGTCCGGACCGTTGATCAGGCAGTGCTGGCCCTGTAGGGGCGTCGTCCCGTCTGCCTTGGCCACAGCGGCGCACGCGGTGCTGCCCGGCGCCCCGAACAGGTAGTAGGCGGGGCCCACCCGCGACCCGCCCGGCCGCGCCGGCTGCTTCGCGGCGAGCTTGACCGCCTGATACAGGGGCACCCCGCCCGCGCCGGCCACGCCCGGCTGACCGGCGCTGCCGCCCGTGCTGAGCGTGGTCGAGACCGGATCCTGGCTGAGCAGCCCGGCCGCCGCCGGCTTGCCGCTGGGCGTCAGGACGTTGGCCTCCCAGTCATAGAAGAAGAGCTGAGCGACCTGGCCGACTGTGCGCTCGGCCCGTGCCACGTCGTGCACGTCGGGCAGCCCCACCGTGATGAGGCTGTTTCCGGTCGTCTGGATGCTCGGCTCAGCGACGCCGAGCTGGTCCACGCGGGAGCGCATGATGTCCACGGCCCGGTTCAGCGATGCCTGGTTGACCGGGCTCTGAGGGGTGCGCTGGCCCTGATAGACGAGTTCGATGCCGCCCTTGAGGTCGAGGCCCAGAACCGTCCTCTGGGTGGTGAGCACGACGATCGAGGCGGCGATCAGGCCCACCACGAGGAGCAGGACAAAGCCGTGACGCTGGCGATCTGACATCAGCTACCGCGGGATGCTAGCCGTCTGAGCCTGAGGTGGGGCCGCTGCTGCGGTCCGGCCGGCGTAGTGGCCCTCCCCGGACCACTACTGATGATTGGTCGGCGTCAGCACGACCAGCACACCGCCCTCATCATCGTCGTATGCAGGGAAGATGTCCGCCACCGCGCGGGCGGGCAGATCATGCTCGGCGTGAACCTCCACCGTCTTGCCCCGGACGCGCACCTCCCACTCGAGGGCTGTCCCGACGTGGTCGGCGCCGTCATCGAAGCGCAGACCCAGCACGTCGTGCACGGGGCGGCCGATGACCTGCTCGGTCTTCAGGCCGGTCAGCTCGAAGGAGCCGCGGCCGCAGTCGACGACGCGCCCGTCGGAATCGCAGGCGAAGAACGCCGCGTTGGGCGCCGGGTAGTAGTCGTCGAGCAGCTCGAACAGATAGGCGAAGCCGCACTTCTCGCAGCCCCGCGCCTCCCGGCGAAAGCCGGCGTTGCGATCGGTCCCCATCGACCGGTTGCCGCAATGCGGACAGATGAAGTAATGCTCGCGCGCCATGGGCGGTGAGGATAGAGATACGCGTTTAGGAATATCCGAAGAACCCGGAGTGGACCGGCAGTCGCCGTTTACACCAGACGGGTCTGGAGCGGCTCGGGGGCGGGCGGATCCAGACCGAGGTGACGATATGCGCCGGGGGTCGCCGCTCGCCCGCGCGGTGTGCGCTCGATCAGTCCGCGCTGCAGCAGATAGGGCTCGTAGACGTCCTCGATCGTGTCCTGCTCCTCCCCCACCGCGACCGCCAGCGTCGACAGGCCCACCGGCCCGCCGCTGAACTTCTCGCAGATGGCGCGCAGGATCTCGCGGTCCAGCCGGTCCAGCCCCTCCTCGTCGACCTCGAGCAGGTCGAGCGCGGCCGCCGCCACGGGCTCGGTGACCCGGCCGCCGTGGCGCACCTCGGCGTAGTCGCGCACACGGCGCAGCAGCCGGTTAGCCACGCGCGGGGTGCCGCGGCTGCGCCGCGCGATGGCGACCGCGCCGGCGGCCTCGATCTCGACGCCGAGCAGCCGGGCCGAGCGGGTCACGATGCGTGCCAGATCCTCCGGTCCGTAGTGCTGGAGCCGGTGCTGGATGCCGAAGCGGTCGCGCAGCGGCGTGGTGAGCAGGCCGGAGCGGGTGGTCGCCCCGATCAGGGTGAATGGCGGCAGCGGCAAGGTCACGATGCTCGCCCCGGCCCCCTGACCGACCGTGATCGGCAGGACCGCGTCCTCCATGGCGGGATAGAACGTCTCCTCCAGCGCGCGTGGCAGGCGGTGGATCTCGTCGACGAAGAACACCGCCCGCGGCTCGAGCGCGGTGAGGAACGACGCCACATCGCCCTTGCGCTCGAGAGCCGGGCCGGCGGTCTGGACGAAGGGGACGTCGAGCTCGGCGGCGACGATCTGGGCCAGCGACGTCTTGCCCAGGCCGGGTGGGCCGGCCAGCAGCACATGGTCCATCGCCTCGCCGCGGGTCGTGGCCGCCTCGATCGAGACGGCGAGCTGATCGCGGATGGCCTCCTGGCCGACGAAGTCCGCCAGCCGGCGCGGGCGCAGCGAGCGATCGAGATCCAGCTCGTCGCCCGGCAGCTCCTCGGGGTCCTGGATACGCGCCTCGCCCACGCCGCTCACCGCCGGGCGCTCCGCAGGGCGTGGGCGATCAGATCCTCGGTGCTCTCCCCCGGCGCGCCGTCGAGCAGCGCGTCGATCTCGGTGGGGTTGTAGCCCAGGCCGAGCAGAGCCTCGCGGGCCAGGGTCATCGGGTCATCGGAGCGGGTGACGGTGATCGAGTCCTCGGGCAGCGTCGCCCCGACCTTCTCGCGCAGCTCCACGATGATCCGCTCGGCGGTGCGCTTGCCCACGCCGGGGGCCGCCTGGAGCCGAGCCGCGTCCCCGGCCGCCACGACTCTGAGCAGCTCCCGCGGCGGAGCGCCGGACAGGACGGCGAGTGCCACCTTGGGGCCCACCGCCTGGACGCCGAGGAGCATGAGGAACAGGTCACGCTCCTCCTCTGCGGCAAACCCGTAGAGGGCCAGCGCGTCGTCACGGACGATGAGATGGCTGTGCAGCGTCACGTCGCGTCCGACCGCCGGAACGTGCTTGAGCGTCTCGGCCGACACGGCGAGCCGGTAGCCGACGCCGCCGCAGTCCACGACGACGTGGTCGCCCCGGCGCACCGCCACCGTGCCGGAGATCAGCGCGATCACGCCGATGCCCCCGCCACCGCGCGGGCCAGCGGCGAATGGTTGAGGTGGCACACGGCCACCGCCAGGGCGTCGGAGACGTGATCGGGCGTCGGCAGCGCCGCCAGGCCCAGCAGCCGGGTCACCATGCGCGCGACCTGGGCCTTGTCAGCACGCCCGTTGGCGCACACGGCGCCCTTGACCTGCTGGGGGGTGTAGGACCGCGTCGGCACGCCCCGCTGGCCGGCAGCCAGCAGTACCACGCCGCGAGCCTGGCCGACGGCGAACGCCGTGCGGACGTTGGCACCGAAGTACAGCTCCTCGATGGCCAGCGCCTCGGGCCGATGCTCGTCGAGCAGTTCCCCCACCCGCTGGTGGATCTCGGCCAGGCGGCGCTCCAGCGGCACCCCGGGCCGCGTCTGGATCACGCCCTGATCGACCGCGCGCAGGCGCGATCCGACGCCGCGGACGACGCCGTAGCCGGTGCTGGCGGTGCCGGGATCGATCCCCAGGACAAGCATGGAGACACATTCTCCGTGCGCCCCCGGACGCCTCCCGCGCCTGCGCTCGGGGGCCTCTCGGGCTCCGTCGCGATGTTAGATCTCTGTCAAGGACCCCATGAACGACGCAACGCGCCGCCCGGTCTGCTGTTCTAGCGGATGTCATTCGCCTGGATCCTTCAACGCTCTGCACCGGGGCGTGGCGCAGGGCGCTGGTCGCGCTGTGCCCGTTGGCGTGCGCCCTCATCGCCACCGC
>JBAQGP010000614.1:0-4246 GCA_049287845.1 Solirubrobacteraceae bacterium
GAGAACCTGCCCGGCCTTCCGTTGTGTCTGGTCGTGCTCAGGCATTTACTCGTCGGTCCTCCCCATGCCCTTGGCGATCTGGTCCATCATCACCGCGCCGACGATGAATCCGCCGACGACCACCTGCTGCCAGAAATCGGGAACGTTGAGCAGGACCAGGCCGTCCTCGATGGTCGCAATGATCAGCACCCCGACGGTCGTGCCGCCGACGCTGCCCATGCCGCCCGACAGCGACGCGCCGCCGATGACGACCGCCGCGACCGCGTTGAGCAGGTCCCCCTGCCCGAACAAGCCGTTTCCCGCATTGAGACGGGAGCTGAGGATCAGACCACCGATGCCGGCGGTCACCGCGCTGATTACGAACGCGATCGTCTTGATCCGCGCTGGACTGATTCCCGCGAACATCGCCGCCTGGCGACTTCCGCCGACAGCGAACATGTGGAGACCGAGCTTGGTGTGCGCCAGCAGCAGGTAGATGAGGACGATTACCACGATGGCGATCACCGCCGGCACCGGGAACCCTCCGGCACCGATGGTCGCGGTGCCGATGTGCTCAAAGCTGCTGGGGAAGCCCTCGATCGCCTGCCCGTCGGTCATGATGAACGCGAGCCCCTGCGCGACGCCAAGCATCGCGAGGGTCGCGATGAAGGACACGACGCGCATCTTGGTCACCAAGAACGCATTCACGAGACCGACGACGACGGCGGCGAGGAGTGACAGGAAGACTCCCGGCACCACGGGAATGTGGGCTTTGATCATTAGGATCGCCGCCACCGCGCCGACAAGCGCTTCCGCGGAGCCCACCGAGAGATCGATCTCGCCAACCAGGATCACCACGGTCAGGCCGGCCGACACAACCGCTAGGTTGGCCGCCTGCACGAGGATGTTGTAGAAGTTCGAGACTGTCAGGAAGTACGGCGAGAGGACGTGCAGCAGGATGCACAACACCAGCAGCGCGCCGATGAGCCCACTGATGTGTCTGTAGCGCTCGAGCTTGCGCAGGTACCTCAGCGGGGACGTGGACTCGCGCTCCTCGCCGCCGTCGACGCCGTCTGACACGGCGTCGGCCGAGCCGCCGGTGGGCAGCTCGGCCAGACGTTCCGTACTCGTGTCGTCAGGCATGCCGGTCAGTCCGGTGCCCATGGCGCCGTGTGCACCGAGCGCAACAGTCCTCGCCTACAGACCCGGGCACCCGGACTTGGCCTGCTGCAGAGCCTGCAGGACATAGCTCGGCGCCTTCGTCTTGCCGGCGAGGATGGACTGGGCGAGAGCAGGGGTGATGCCGAACGCGGGAATCGTCGTCATCGCGGGGATGCTCTTGTCGCCGCCGAGGTACTTGTGGACGTCATCGATGAAGGTCTGCCCCTGGAGCAGCGGGAACTCCATCGCGTCGTAGTAGATGTGCCCGGCGAGCACGTCCTGGAGGGCCGGACAGCTGCCGCTGAATCCCGACACGCCGACCTTGCCGACCAGGTTCTTCGCCTTCACCGCCGCGTAGGCAGACTGGGCACCCTGATCCCACCACGCGAACAGCCAGTTGATGTTCGGATGTGCCGTGAGCATGCTCTCGGCGACGTTCACCGCCTTCTCCGGGTCATAGTTCGTCGGCGACGCCGAGACGATCTTGATGTTCGGGTGCTTGGCGATGACGCTCTTCATGCCCTTCTCCTCGTCGACCCCAGACGGATCGGTGAGTTCGCCCTGGACATCGCCGATCAGGCACGGGTTGCGCGAGGCGCAGTACTTGACGATGCCATTGCCCACAGTGACGCCGGCGTTGAGATTGCTTGACGCAATGAATGTAATCAGCTTGCCTGCCGCTGGGGGCGACTGCATTCCGATCACCGGGACTCCACGGCCGTTCGCACCGGAGACCGCCACGCCCATCGCCTTGCCATCGATCGTGTTGATCCCGAGGGCCTTCACGCCCGATGACAGGTAAGTCTCGAAGGCGTTCACCTGTGCCTCACCGTCATTGCTGCCCTTGACCAGCAGATCCATGCCGTACTTCTTCGCCTCGTTGACGGCCCCCAGCTGCTCAGCGGCAATGAACGGGTTACTCACATCGGGTAACACCAGCCCCACCCGTACGCCTTTGTCGGTGGCGCCGCTTGCGCTGCTGCTCGTGGCACTGCCGGTGGCCGCCGCGCTCGTCGCGGCACTACTGCTGGTGGCGCTGTTGCTGCTACCGCTGCTCCCGCATCCGGCTAGGAGCGCGCACATCGCCACGACGAGGGGCACACCGGACAGCCCCGCCCACCTACGGTTACCTCGATCGACCTGGTCCATCACCTTTATCCCCCTCACTTTGCGCTGTAAGCGACTTGGTGGCGATACAGCTGTGAAGCTGGATCCCGAGTGACACTCAGCTCGGATCGAATCCGAGCCGCACGCACGAGCACTCACGGTCCCAGCCCCGTTCGCGCCTTTCCGATGACCGGCAACGACCGAGACAGGGCATGAAGGCGGCTTGCGCTCGTCCACGGCCGGAGAGCCAGATCCATTGTCATATCTAACCCATATGGAAGTCGTATGTCAATAGATATGTGAGTCGTATGTTAGTTTCGGGCCGAGGTCCGCTCGCTCGGTTGACCGTGATCGCCGTCGGCGAATCGTTCGACGAGGTGCCCGAGGGAGCGATCGAGGATCCGCCGCAGCACGGCACGCGCCTGCTCGCCGTCGCGGGCGCGGCACGCCGTGTCGAAGTCGTGCGCGCTCGCGCGCGACTCGTCAAGCCGTCCGTGGTCCCCCAGGGTCAGCCAGTTGTAGCGGTGTGACCTCTCGAAGAGCGTTTCCACGCGACCGAGGAGCGCGGGCCTGTCCGCCGCCCGGTAGCACACCAGTCGGTGCTTCCAGGCCGCGGCGAGGTACCGGTTGACGTCGCCGGTTTGCGCCGCCGTCTCGACGCCGCGCAGCGCTCGTTCGAGCTCGACGAGATCGGCTTCCTTGAGTGCCTCGGCGCCCGTCTTGGCGAGCCAAGCCTCAAAGCCGATCCGCGCGGTGTAGATCTCCTCGAGCTCTCCAATCGAGAGCGGAGCTACACGCGCTCCGCCATGTGGACGGGACTCGATCAGGCCCGCCTCGATCAGCTCTCGCAGCGCGATTCGCACCGGCGTGACGCTGACCCCGAACTGGCTCGCCAGCTCCCGGTACGGAAGCCGGGTCCCCGGCGGCAGCCTGCCCTTGATGATTGCATCATGCAGTTCCAGCGCAAGGGTTTGCTCCACGGTGCGCGTGCCTGCCAAGGGCCGAATCCCCGAGAGATCAAGCTCGGGCAGCTCAGTCACAGCGTTCCTCCTCCACACACGCCTCCTCGCAGAGGCGCCACCGGTCCTGCGATTTGTGATCACATACTACAAGTCAGAGATCACAGGTCAAGGTGCAACGCGATCCACGGGCGTGCCTCCGCCTCGGCGGCTCAGAGCAGGAGCCGCAGCGGCTGCTGGAGCAGGTCTTTGATCGCAGCCATGAAACGCGCGGCGTCGGCGCCGTAGAGGATGCGGTGATCACACGTGAGCGTGAGCGTCATGAGATGGCGGTCGACAATGGCGCCGTCGCGGTCGCGTGCCAGGACCGGGCGTACGGCGCCGACGCCGAGGATGGCTGCCTGGGGCACGTTGATCACCGGGACGATGGCCGTCATTCCGAACATGCCCAGGTTGGACACGGTGAACGTCCCGTCCGAGAGCTCGGCCGGCGTCACCGACTCCTCGCGCACGCGCTCAGCCAGGCGCCTTGACTCGGCGGCGATCTCAGCGAGGGATCGTTGGTCCGCATGGCGGATCGTGGGGACGATGAGCGCTCCCTCGGCGGCGACCGCAATGCCGATGTTGATGTGGGGATGCAGCTCGATGCGCCCGTCCCGGAACGAGCCATTGGCCAAGGGGTGCTCGCGCAGGCCCAGGGCGACGGCTCGCACCACGAAGTCGTTGAGTGACGGGATCGCCTCCACGCCCGCGGCCTTGAGCTCGTCACGCAGGCCGAGGGCGCGGTCCAACGCCACCTCCGTCTGGACCTGGAAGTCCGGCACCGTGTCCCGGGCCTCGTTCATCCGCCGCACGATCACCTGCTGGATGCGCGTGAGCTCCCGCGACTGCGTCACGTCGTTACCCGCAGGCGCGGGCCTAGGAGCCGGCGCTGGCGCAGGCGCAGTGGCCATGAGCCCGGCCGCGGGAGCGGGAACTGTGATGCCCGCCGCCGCCGCCACGTCGGCGCGCGTGATGCGTCCGCGCGGTCCGCTGCCGCT
>JBAQGP010000615.1:0-5988 GCA_049287845.1 Solirubrobacteraceae bacterium
GGCGCCTACCGCTACCTGGTCCAGATCGGGGCCGACGATGCCCCTCGCGACCGGATGCGGGCGGCGGTGGATCTGCTCATCGACTACGACCGCCGCCGGCGTACCTCGCTGCTGGACACGCTCGAGCGCTACCTGTCCGAGCGCCGCAGCGTGATCGAGTCGGCGCGCGCGCTCTACATCCACCCCAACACGCTACGCCAGCGGTTGGGCCGGATCGAGGAGCTCACCGAGCTCGATCTCAACGACGACGACCTGCTCTCGCTGGAGCTGGCGATCAAGCTGGCGCGGCTGCACGGCCGCCCGGACGCGGCCTAAGCCGAGGACTCGTCCGGGACCAGGTACACCGGCAGCTTGGCCTTGCGGCGCACGCGCTGGGGCTCCTGGGTCCACATCATGTTGCCGGTGAACCGGTTGCGGTCGGGGTCGGCGGCCATCACGATGGCGTCGCACCCCTCCTTGGCGGCCTCGGCCAGGATCTTCTTGGTCGCGTTGCGGGTGCCGAGCACGTGCCCTCCGGCCTCCAGGCCCTTGCGCTCCAGGCGGCGGATGGTCTTGGCGACGATGTCGCGCTGCTCGGCCCACTCCGCCTTGCTGGGCATCAGCCCGGGGGTGGGCATGCCGAAGGACGTGCCGTGGATCCGGGCGATCGTGAACACGTGCACGCTCGCGCCCGCCGGCTTGGCCAGCTCGACCGCCCGGGCGACCGCCGCCGGCGGGATGGGCCGGCCTTCAGAGGCCAGCAGGATCCGCCGGAAGGCAGTCTGACCGGGCGTGGGCTCCGCCACCTGAGCGGTGGCGCTCAATCGCCGGCTCCGGCGACCCCAGCCTGAGATGGTGTCGCAGCTTCCCCGGGTGCGCCACGTGGGTCCTCGACCCGCTTGCGGTACCAGTACAACGGCAGGTAGATCAGGAGCACGCCCCAGCCGATGAAGTAGAAGGGCAGCGTCTTCGTGCCCGCCGCGTTGCACGCGCAGGACGCGTATATCGGGCCGCCGTAGAAGTAGATGATCGCGTAGAGGACAGCAATGGCGATCGCCACCCACTTCATCCACTCGGGCAGCCTGAACGGGCGGCGGACGTTGGGCCGATGCTTGCGCAGAAGGTAGTAACCCACGAGCACCGGGATGAACGAGGCCAGGTAGCCGACGTTGGACAGGGTGTAGATCTGCACCGCGCCGCCGGCGAACACCACCAGGATCGAGCAGACGACGTTGAAGATCATCGCTCGCTCCGGGACGCCGTGACGGTTGACGCTCTGGAAGAACCTCGGGAACTGGCCGTCCGTGGACATCTGGTGCAGCGAGCGCGCGGTGCCCGTGATGGCGTTGAGGGCCGACAGGATGAGCGCCAGGATGAGCATGATCGCCACCAGCCAGTTGAGGATGTTCGAGCCGGCCCCGGCTCCGAATACCTTGGAGGCGAAGGTCACGAACATCGTCTTGGGGTCGACCAGCGCGGCGTTGCCCAGCGCATGGTTGCCGATCACGATGATGAAGGCGACCGGGATCATCGTGTAGATGAACAGGCCGTAGAGGCCCTCGAGGTTCATCGCGATCTTGGCGTCGCGATCGGGGTTCCTGGTCTCGCCGATGTAGCAGGCGGCCGCCTCCATCGCGATCACGTTCCAGGTGAGCAGGAAGCTGAAGGCGATGTACAGCGTGAGCCAGTTGTGACCGAACAGGTTGGAGAAGAACCCGCTGCCGTTGGTGTGCTGGAAGTGGAAGAGCTGACCGAAGTGGACGACGGACGGGTGGAAGATCCAGGCGATGGCCAGGAAGGTGAGCGGGATCATCGAGAGGATCGCCAGCGTCGTGGCGAACATCGTCCCGAAGCGCAGCCCGCGGATGGCCGGGATGGCCAGGATGAGCAGGCCGACGATCGAGATGCCCAGCGTCCAGTAGCTGATCGGCGTGCTGAACACCGTGAGCGAGCCTCCGGTGAGATTGAAACGATCGGCGATGTACAGCGAGGCGAGGATCATGTTCAGCGGAGCGACCGGGAACCAACCCAGCCAGTACGCCCATGCCGTGAACCCGTTGACGTGCTCGGCGAACCGTGGCCACCTGTCCTTGTAGGCCGGATAGGCGTAGGAGGGCAGTCCGCCCGAGCGGTCGGGCATCATCGCCGACAGTTCGGCCAGCAGGAGGCAGACCAGATAGCCGGTGATGGTGATGAACACGATCACCGGGACCGACGCGGCGCCCAGCTCGGTGACCATGACCGGCGCGATCCCGGTGACCAGGATCGTGCCCGCCAAGCCGATCACGAAGGCGCCCCACCAGTTGGTCGTCTTGGGGAGCCCCGCGCCCTCGTAGACGAGCTCGTCCTCAAAAGGTCCGGGCGCGGTTCTTTCGTCCGGCATGTGCCCTCCAGGTCCGCTGGTCGTTGCTGGGCCTACCCTGACATCTCTCCGTTGGCTCACAAGGCAAGATGCGAACACAATTGCGACGTCTGACATGGACGACTTGGACACATTTCTGGCCGGGCACCCGCCGTTCGACGCGTTGGCGCCCGAGCGCTTGCATGAGCTGACCGCGCAGGCGACGGTGCACGACTACGAGCCGGGCGTCGTGGTGCTGGTGGAGGACGGGCCGCCCGCCACCGGGCTGGGGGTGGTTCTGAGCGGCTCCATGGACGTCGTGCACTCCGGCGAGGTCATCCAGGTGCTCGAGCCGGGCGAGTGCTTCGGGCACCCGTCCCTTCTCACCGGGATGGCGCCCGCGTTCACGGTGCGCGCGCGGGAGCCGTCGCGCTGCATCACCTTCTCGCCCGGCGCTGCCCGGGCGGTGCTGGCCACCGAGGCCGGGGTGTCCTATGTGGCGGGCTCGCTGCGCAAGCGACTGACTCGCGCCGGCCATACCGTCCACGGGCTGCACGACGTCGGCACCACGCCGGTCTCGGCCATCATGCGCCCGCCCGTGTACGCGACGACCTCCGAGACGCTGCGCTCCGCGGCGCAGCGGCTGGGGGAGGACCGCGTACAGGCGTTGCTGGTGGCGATGCCCGACGAGAGCATCGGTATCCTCGCCGACGCCGACGTGCGCGCCGCGGTCGCCGCCGGACCGCTCAGCGGTGACGCACCCGCTCATAAGCTGGCCCGCACCCCGGCACCGACCGTGCCGCTGCGCCAGCTCGCCATCGAGGCGACCGTCGACATGCTCGCCGCGGGGGTCGAGCACATGGTCGTGCTCGACGGCGGCCGGATCTGCGGCGTCCTCTCGGCCGCCGATCTGCTGGGCCTGGACGCCAGCAGTCCGATTGCGCTGCGCCACACGATCCTCCGCGCCGCCGATGTCGACGTGCTCGCGCAGGCGGTGTCGCACCTGCCCACGCTGTTCGTGAGCCTGTCGCGCGCGGGCGTCCCGTCGCGCGACCTCGGTCGCGTGCTCAGCCTGGCTCACGACGCCGTGGTGACGCGCCTGATCGACTTCTCGATCTGGAGCCACGGGCCGGCTCCGCTGCCCTGGGCATGGCTGGACATGGGCTCGGCGGCCCGCCGGGAGTTCACGCTGGCCTCGGACCAGGACAACGCGCTGGCCTATGCCCGGCCCGCGTCGGGCGCGGAGCTGACGCCGGAGGGGGCGGACGCCTATTTCCAACGGCTCGGTCGGGACGTCAATGAGGGTCTGGAGCGCTGCGGCATCGGGATCGACAACAACGGCGTGATGGCCGGCAACCACCAATGGCGGATGTCCAAGCCCGACTGGCTGCGCACGTTCGACGAATGCCTGACCCAGCCTGACGAATCGCACCTGGTGCGGGCCACGGTGGCCTTCGACTTCCGGCCCGCGGCCGGCGGCCTCGCCGTGGTCGCCGACCTCACCGCGCGGATGCGAGCCGCGCGTCAGCATCCCCCGTTCATGCGCCTGTTGGCCCGCTCGGCCGCCGGCTTCCCCGTCGCGCTCGGATTCCGCGGCCAGCTCTCCACCGACGGCGACGGCCATCTCGACCTCAAGAAGGGGGCGATCATCCCGGTCGTCAACCTCGTGCGCTACCACGCGCTGGCCGCCGGGGTGACGATCTCCCCGACGCTTGACCGGATCGAGGCCGTGGCCATGGCCGGGGCACTGGACGGCGACGAGACCACCGCGCTGTCCGAGGCGTTCGAGGTGATCGCCGGAGTGCGCTTCGAGCATCACGCGCAGCTCATCTCCGACGGCCGCCCCGCCGACAACCTCATCGACCCGGACGCGCTGACGCCGATCGCCCGCACCGAGCTGCGCGAGGCGCTCCACGTGGTCAAGCGCGCGCAGAAGCGCCTAGCGGTTTAAATTCGTAGCGCAAACGCAACTGCGGCGGCCTCACAAACCGTGTGGTGTGGCTCAGATCGCCACATTTCGCGCCGAAAGTGTGCTCCCCCCCGCCATTGGAGCGGGTCCGGCCAGGGCTTACGCTGCCTCGTCATGTGCGGCATTGCGGGGCTCTACACGAAGACCGACGCGCTGCGTTCGCAGCTGGGCGCCCACCTGGCAACGATGCTTCTGCAGCTCTCCGACCGCGGGCCCGACAGCGCCGGGGTCGCCTTCTACCGGGATCCAGCGCCGGAAGGCTGGTGCAAGATCTCCGTGCACTCGCCCGCCGGGGAACCCGAGTGGCCCGATCTGGCCGACGCGCTGGCCGTCCAGTTCGGTGACGCCTCGTTGACGGGCGTGCGGGCGACGCACGCGGTGTTCACCGTGGCGGCGGCGGCCGAGGACGTGCAGGAGTGGCTGCGCGCGGCTCGCCCGGGGGTCACGCTGATGAGCGCGGGCCAGACGATCGAGATCTACAAGGAGGCGGGCCTGCCCGCCGACTTCGTGGCCCGCTTTGACCTGACCGCGATCGAGGGCAGCCACGCGCTCGGGCACACGCGGATGGCGACCGAGAGCCGGGTGACCACGGAGCACTCGCACCCGTTCTCCACCGGGCTGGATCTGTGCCTGGTTCACAACGGATCCCTCTCGAACCACAATCGCCTGCGCCGCGCGCTGCGCAAGGAGGGGATTCACTTCCAGACCGACAATGACTCGGAGGTCGCCGCGGGCTACCTGACCTGGCGCATGGCCCAGGGGGCGACGCTGGAGCAGGCGCTCGAGGGCTGCCTGGAGGACCTGGACGGCTTCTACACGTTCGCGGTCGGCACCGCGGACGGCTTCGCGGTGCTGCGCGACCCCATCGCCTGCAAGCCGGCGGTGATGGCCGAGACCGACGAATGGGTGGCGATGGCCTCCGAGTACCGGGCCATCGCCGTGCTCCCGGGCGCCGAGGACGCCGTCAGCTGGGAGCCGGTGCCCGGGCACGTGTACAGCTGGGGCACCGCGCTGGTGGCGTGATGGCCACGCCGCAGACCCCGCCGGCGACGGCGCTCACGTTTGACCTGCGCTCAGACACGGTGCGTGAGCTCAACCGCCGGCTGCACGGCCCAGAGGCCGCCGGGCGCATCCGCGTCGTCAACCCCGACGGGCGCCATGCGCTGGCCGTGGGCGTGGACGCCGAGTGCGACGTGGAGATCGAGGGCCACGTCGGCTACTACTGCGCGGGCATGAACAAGCGCGCGGCGATCCGGGTGCGCGGCAACTGCGGCGTCGGCGTCGCGGAGAACATGATGTCGGGCACCGTGGTGGTGGAGGGCTCGGCCAGCCAGGCGGCGGGCGCGACCGCACGCGGCGGACTGCTCGTCATCCACGGCGACGCCTCGGCACGGTGCGGCATCTCGCTCAAGGGCGCCGACATCGTCGTGCGCGGCTCGGTCGGGCACATGAGCGGTTTCATGGCCCAGAGCGGCTGCCTGGCGGTGTGCGGGGACGCCGGAGAGGCGCTGGGCGACTCGCTGTATGAGGCGCGGCTGTACGTTCGCGGGGCGGTCGCCGGCCTCGGGGCCGACTGCGTGCAGAAGGAGATGCGCGGCGAGCACCTCACCCAGCTGGGCGCGCTGCTGGCCGCGGCCGACATCGACGCCGACCCGGCGGAGTTCACGCGCTACGGGTCGGCGCGCCAGCTCTACACCTT
>JBAQGP010000616.1:0-6001 GCA_049287845.1 Solirubrobacteraceae bacterium
GTGACGGCATCGTGCACGGGCGGGGTCCTGACCGTCGAGATCGCCGACGACGGCATCGGCGGCGCCGGCATCGAGGGTGGCTCGGGCCTGCGCGGGCTGGCCGACCGCGTCGAGGCGCTCGGCGGGCGCTTCACCGTCTCCAGCCCGCCGGGCCGCGGGACGACGCTGCGCGCGGAGATCCCATGCGCATAGCCCTGGCCGATGACGCGATGCTCCTGCGCGAGGGGCTGGCTCGCCTCCTTACGGAGGCCGGCTTCGAGGTGGTGGGCCAGGCCGGCGACGGCGAGGAGCTCCTCGAGCTGGTGGAGAGCACGCGCCCCGATGTCGCGATCATCGACATCCGGATGCCGCCGACCCACACCGACGAGGGGCTGCGCGCGGCCAAGGTCATCCGCGAGCGCTGGCCGGCGGTGGGCATCCTCGTTCTCTCCCAGCACGTCAACGCCCGCTACGCGCTCGAGCTGTTGTCGACCGGAACCGACGGTGTCGGCTACCTGCTCAAGGAGCGCGTGTCCGATCTCGAGGAGCTCGCCTCCAGCGTCAACCGCGTGGGGCACGGCGGTTCCGTCCTCGACCCCGCGGTGGTGGGCGAGTTCGTCGGGCGCCGGCGCCGCGGCGACAACCCCCTGGACCAGCTCACCGACCGTGAGCGGGAGGTCCTGGCGCTCATGGCCGAAGGTCGCTCCAACCGCGCCATCGCCGAGCGGCTGTTCGTCACCGAGCACACGGTGGAGAAGCACGTCAAGAACATCTTCGGGTCGCTGTGCCTGCCGCCGTCGCCCGACGATCACCGTCGCGTGCTCGCCGTGATCACACATCTCACCGGGCAGTAGCCACAGCGACCGCCCGGCCGCTGCTGGCGCGCCTAACGGGCCGATAACGCCGTTACGACGCCGTTATGCGGGTGCAGCTACAACCACCGTGGCCCTCGTGGCCGAGCCCATCATCACATGCGCACCGCTCTTGTCCTCATCACCTTGCTCTGCATCGCCGGCTGCGGCGGATCGGGGTCGTCCGCAGGCACGGGCACCAACGCCAAGGCGGCGTCTGACCAGGCCCTGAAGTTCGCGACGTGCATGCGCGCCAACGGAGTGCCGAACTTCCCGGACCCGAGCTCCGGCGGCGAGCTGAGGATCGCCCCCGGGTCCGGGCTGAAGCCGCAGTCCCCGGCCTTCCAGGCCGCGCAGAAGACGTGCGGCAGGCTGCTGCCCGGTGGCGGTCCGGGAGCGCGCAAGCCGACGAAGGCACAGTTCGCGGCGGCGCTCGCGTTCGCCAGATGCATGCGCACCCATGGGCTGCCGCACTTCCCCGATCCGCTCGCGTCGTCTCCCGCAGGGTCGGGCCCGATCATCTCCCTGCGTGGGATGATGTTCCAGCCGGGCCCTGGGCTCAATCCACAATCGCCCGCGTTCTCGCAGGCCGCCTCACATTGCGGGCTCCGGCTCCCGAAGTTCGGCGCGTAGGCGGTCGCCCGTGCGGTGTCGCGACTCTAGGCTCTCACCATGACGACGCGCGAGGCGGCATGCAGCTGCGGACAGCTCCGAGTCGAGGTGCACGGCGATCCGGTGCGGGTGTCGGTCTGCCACTGCCTGGAGTGCCAGCGACGCACCGGAAGCGCGTTTGGCTACCAGGCCCGCTGGCCGGTCGCGTCGGCGCGCATCAGCGGGCAGTCGCGCGAGTACGTGCGGATGTCCGACGAGGGAGAGGCGCGCCGGTTTTACTTCTGCCCGGAGTGCGGCGTGACCGTCTACTACTTCACGGACCCGGAGTTCGTCGCGATCGCGGTGGGGACTCTGGCCGATCCCGGCTTTCCGGAGCCTCGGTTCTCCGTGTGGGAGTCACGCAAGCACGCCTGGGTGACGCTGCCCGCGGCGGCGCAGCGAGACTAGAGATCGGGCGATGACCGACCACTCCGGAACAACGACTAGAAGCCGTCGATCACCGGGAAGGCCGCGACGGCGTCCAGGCATGCGCGCAGGTAGAGCGCCACGCCGATGTCACCCGTGAACAGGGTGTAGCGGCCGCGACCTACGGCGTGGCGCTCACGCCGGACCTGCTCCACCGCGTGCACGGCAAAGCGCCGGGCACGGTCCAGCCACATAGCGTCACCGGTGAGCGCGTGCAGGCGCAGGAAGGCGAAGCCGCTGCCGGCCGTCCCGTGGCAGAGGCCGGGACCCTTGCGCAGCGGGCCCGCGCGCCAGGTGAGCTCCCCGCCGGCGAGGGCCAGCTCCCACGGCAGCAGATCGCCGATGGTGGTGATGATCCCGGGGGCGCCGTGACACCACTGCAGGCGGACCCTGGACGCCGCCTCATCCGGGGTCGGTGGCCAGTTGACCAGGCCTCCGGCGTGGATCGCCAGGCGCGTCATGACGCGAGTCACCCGTTCGCTCAACACCGCGTCGGGAACGAACCCGCGGAGGGCATGCACGTTGGCGGCACACCCGTGCCCGGCCCCGAGGTACTGCCTGACCATGCCGTACATGTCCTGGGTCCAGAGGCCGGTGGCCTCGTCCCATTGGTCCCACAGCACCTCGGCGCTCTCACCCCACTCCGTGTCCAAGTCGCACGCGCGGGCCGCCAGCATCGTCCCCGGCGATCCCCACAGCAGCTCCCACGTCGGGTGCCGGCGATTGGCGCGGATCAACTCCCGCAGCCGCTCATGGTCGGCCGCGGGCGAGCCCACGCGCTCGGCCACCGCCAGGATGCCCGTCTCACCGCAGAGCAGGCTCGGCGGGTGCGGGTCCTGAGTGAAGTCCGGCGTCGTCCGGTAACGATCGAGGGCGCTGGTCAGCGCGCCCGCTGCGTCAAAGCCGGAACCGAGCTTCCACAACGCCCAGGCCACCCCGGCCGAGCCGAGATACAGGCCGCTCCACACCTCATCCTCCTCAGGCTCGTCGCGGGGGTGAAGGGGCCAGACGCCGTCAGGCGACGCGGCGGCCTCGGCATCGGCCACGATCTCCCGCAGCGCCTCCTCGGCCCACCCGGCGGTCCAGATCCCATCGACGAGCGCTTCGTGCTCTGCTTTGCGCCACAGCATCGGACCCATCTTCACAGGCGCGTGACGAGGAGTCCGAGGGCGAGGACATCGACGACCTCGACGGGGCGCTCCCGTCCGGCGGGATCGCCGGCACGCGCCACTCGGCCAGCGACATGGAGCTGCTCAGCCATTGATCCGCTCAGCAAGCCGCTACGGTGGGCGCTGATGCGGATCGCGACGTGGAACGTGAACTCCGTCAAGCAGCGCCTGCCGCGCCTGCTGCCGTGGCTGGACGAGCGCCGGCCCGATGTGGTCTGCCTGCAGGAGACCAAGCTCGCCGACGCGGCCTTCCTCGAGCTGCTGGCCGCCGAGCTGGAGGGGCGCGGCTACGGGGTCGCGCTGCACGGCGAGGCCGCCTGGAACGGCGTGGCCATCCTCTCGCGCGTGGGGCTCGAGGACGTGGTCGCCGGGATTCCCGGCGGCCCCGGATTCCCGCAGCCCGAGGCACGGGCGGTGTCGGCGACGTGCCGTGGGATCCGCGTCACCTCGGTGTATGTGCCCAACGGCCGCGAACCCGGCTCCGACCATTACCAGTACAAGCTGAAGTGGCTGGGCGCGCTGCGTGAGATGGTGGCCGCCGGTCCCGCGGCGGCCGTGGTGGCGGGCGACATGAACATCGCGCCCACCGACGAGGACGTCTTCGATCCCGAGGCGTACGTTGGCCAGACCCACGTCACGCCGCCCGAGCGCCAGGCGCTGGCCGCGCTGCAGTCCCTCGGCCTGCATGACGTGGTCCGTGACCGCTGGCCCCAGGAGCGGGTCTTCACCTATTGGGACTACCGGGCGGGCATGTTTCATCAGGACCTGGGGATGCGCATCGACCTGGTGCTGGCCGGCGCTCCCGTGGCCGATCGGGTCAAGGCGGCGTGGGTGGATCGTCAGGCGCGCAAGGGCTCGGGCCCCAGCGATCACGCTCCGGTGATCGTCGACCTCGACGAGGCGCCCGACGGTGACATCGGGCCCGTCGTCCCGCCGCCGTCGGCGCCCGCCAGGCGCGGGGTCAAGAAGAAGCTGCCTCAGCAGTCGCGTTAGTCCGGCGCCGGCTTGGGACGGTCGCGATCGCGTGAGGGCTGGACCCGCTTGGGCTCGCCCGGCATCTTGGGATAGTCGGGCGGATAGGGCATGTCGGTCAGCCCGTCGGCCAGGTCGGACTCGTAGAGATCGAGCAGCGGCTGCAGCGAGTACGCGGCGTCGTCGATGGCAGCGTGGAGGTCGCCCGTCTCGGCGAAGCGGGCGGGCATGGTGGCGACGGTGAAGTGCTCGGGCGCGACGTGCGGAAGCTCGTCCCAGTCAAGCGGCGCCGACACCGGCGCGCCAGGCTTGGGGCGGATGCTGTAGGCGGAGGCGATCGTGCGGTCGCGGGCGTTCTGGTTGAAGTCGATGAAGATCCGCGCGCCGCGCTCCTCCTTCCACCAGCTCGTCGTCACCTGGCTGGGCAGGCGCCGCTCCAGCGCCCGGGCGAACGCGATGGCAGCGTGGCGGACGTCGATGAAGGTCCAGCGGGGTTCGAGCCGGACATAGACGTGGATCCCCCGACCGCCCGACGTCTTGGGAAAGCCGATGTAGCCGAGCTCGGCCAGCAGCCCCCGCGCCTCGGCGGCGACCCGTGCCGCGTCGGCGAAATCGGTGCCCGGCTGAGGGTCGAAGTCCAGGCGCAGCTCGTCGGGGTGGTCGACGTCGCCGCGGCGCACCGGCCACGGGTGAAACGTGATGGTTCCCATCTGACCCGCCCACGCGACGACGGCCAGCTCGGTGGGGCAGACCTCCTCGGCATCACGGCCCGACGGGAACCGGATGCGCGCCGTCTGGACGTAGTCCGGAGCCCCCTTGGGCACGCGCTTCTGGTAGAAGGCATCCCCGGGACGGCCGTCGCGGGTGGAGAGCACGATCCCGGGGTACACGCCCTTGGGCCAGCGTTCGAGCGTCGTCGGCCGCTCGCGCAGGGCGCGCATGATGCCGCCGCCGACGCTCACGTAGTAGCGGACGATGTCGCCCTTGGTCACCGCGGCCGTGCGCTCGGTCTCGGGGAAGATGACGCGGCTCGGGTTGGAGACGCGCACCTCGCGCCCGTCCGCGTCGACCATGATCTCCTCGGGTTTGGCCATATCGTTTACGAAGTTCTACGCCACCACCGGGACGTGGTGCGCCCCGAGGGCGTTGGCCAGCGCGCGGTGGGCCGGTGCGCTGCCGACGACGACGGACCGGGTGAGCTCCACGCCGTGGGTGGCCGCGAAGGCCAGGGCCAGCCCCGGGAGCGGCGGGCGACACCAGCAGCGGGGCGGACCGCCGCCGTGGGGACAGACCGCGCAGGACACCTCGCCGGACACGGTACCTCGCAGACGGGCCACCGCCGCGTCGAGCGCGTCCGCCGTGCCCTCGGGGCGCCAGTCGAAGAGCAGATGGGGCGCGCCGGGGTCCGCGGCGGCCACAACCGCCTCCCAGCCCGGATGTTCGAGCGCGCGTGCGGCCACCAGCACCCCCGCGGTCCCGTGCTCATCGCTGGGGGCACGCTGAAACGGCACCTCCCGCACCGCGGCAAAGCCCTCGTCGAGTGCCGGCGGCTCGAGCTCGCGTAACGCGCGCATCTGGGAGGTGGGCGCCATCACGCCCTCCGTGCTCCGCGCCAGGACCCGCAGCTCATCCGGAGCGGGCAGCGTCCCGTGCAGCGCGATCAACCGCGTGACGAGATTGACCTGCGCGTGGGCCAGCGGGGTGGTCAGCCACACGCAGCGGACGCTCAGGCCGTGGCGAGCGGCGGCTTCGATGACGTGGCTGCGCGCGGCGCGCGTGAGGTAGGTGTTGTCCAGGACGATCCGTCGCCGGCCGCCATTCAGGCTCTCGTCGAGCGCCTGCGCGACGTCACGCAGCAAGCCGCCGCGCTCGTCGCGATTGAGGCGGTCATAGCCGCGGGCGACGAGTTCCTCGGCGAGGCGCGTCTTGCCGGCGCCGGGGATGCCCATGACC
>JBAQGP010000617.1:0-2554 GCA_049287845.1 Solirubrobacteraceae bacterium
CTGCTCGCCGGCGCCACGGACCGCAACGAGATCGTGATCGCCGCGCTCCAGGCCGTCGTCGAGCTGGGCGGCGATCAAGCCGACGCGCGACTGTGCCGCATCACCGGGGAGCGCGTCCGGGTGCTGGCCATCGACGATCGCGGCGCGCTGGTTGACTGGACCGTCGCGGGCGAGGTCGCCGCGCTCGTCCAGGAATCCGATGCCCGCGGCGTGGCGATGCTGCCGGCCTACGCGCGTCAGCAGCTGCGCCTGCCCATCGGAGACGATCCGGTCCTGGGCCTGGAGCTGCGTCAGGGCGAGAACAGCGGTTCGCTGCTGATGTTCGTCGTGGCCGGGGAGTGCTGCGGCGACGCCGACACGCGCTACGCCATGCGGACGCTGGCCCACCAGGTGGCGCTGGCGCTGGGCAGCGCCGAGCTGTCTGAGGAGGTCCATCGCCAGGCCTCGGAGGCGCGGTTCTCCACCCTGGTCGCCAACGCCACCGACCTCATCACCGTCCTGCGTGAGGACAACACCATCGCGTATCAGAGCCCCTCCATCGAGCGGGTGCTCGGCTATAGAGCCGACGAGGTCATCGGCAAGTCCTTCGAGTCGCTGCTGCACCCCGACGAGCAGGGGCGCCTGTTGCGCCGCCTCTCCGACGGCGCGGGCGCCACCGGCCGTCCCGAGGTCATCGATTGTCTGCTCCAGACCAAGGACGGCGAGCTGCGCTACTTCGAGATCCTGCACTCCAACCTGCTGGACGACGAGGCGGTGCGCGGCATCGTCCTCAACGGTCGCGACGTCTCCGAGCGCAAGGAGTTCGAGGAGCAGCTCGCGCACCAGGCGTTCCATGACCCGGTGACCCACCTGGCCAACCGCGCGCTGTTCAACGAGCGCGTCCGCCACGCGGTGGCGCGGTCGTTGCGGGAGGGCATCGGGATGGCGGTCGTGTTCGTCGACCTCGATGACTTCAAGACCGTCAACGACAGCCTCGGGCACGCGGCCGGTGACCGGGTGCTGCTCGAGGTGGCCCAGCGGATCTCCACGAGCATCCGCGCCGCCGACACCGCCGCGCGCTTCGGCGGCGACGAGTTCGCGGTCCTGCTGGAGGACGTGCATGACATCCAGTCCGCCGCGGAGACCGCCGAGCGGATCCTCGAGGGCCTCGCCCGCCCGCTGCAGCTCGACCACAACGACATCATGATCCGCGCCAGCCTGGGCATCTCGGTGGCCGAGGCGGGTGCCGGCACCGACGCCGACGAGCTCATTCGTAACGCGGACGCCGCCATGTACATCGCCAAGGGCGAGGGCAAGGGCGGCTACCGCGTGTTCGAGCCGGCCATGCACCAGCAGGTCGTGGCGCGCCTGGCGCTGCGCGCCGATCTGCAGCGGGCGATCGAGCGCGACGAGTTCGAGCTGCACTACCAGCCCCTCGTACGGCTGCGCGACGGCGCGGTCACCAGCGTCGAAGCGCTCCTGCGCTGGCGCCACCCCAGCCGCGGCCTCATCCCGCCCCTGGAGTTCATCCCGTTCGCCGAGGAGAGCGGGCTGATCGTCCCGATCGGGCGCTGGGTCCTGCGCGAGGGGTGCCGTCAGGCCAAGCTCATCCGTGAGCAGACCGCCGCGGCGGTCAAGCCCGGGATCGGCATCAACCTCTCGGTCAAGCAGCTGTTCCACTCAGACATCCTGGAGGACGTCCGCAACGCGCTCGCGCACGCCGACCTCGAGCCCTCGGCCCTGACCCTGGAGATCACCGAGTCGGTGATGATGACCGACATCGACCTCGCCGTCAGCCGGCTCGAGGAGCTGCGGGCACTGGGCATCCGCCTGGCCATGGACGACTTCGGCACCGGCTACTCGTCGCTGAGCTATCTGAGCAAATTCCCGCTCGACATCCTCAAGATGGACCGCTCGCTGCTGGCCGCGGGTGCCTCGCCGGTGACCTCCGGCCTCGCCTCCGCGGTGCTCGGGCTGGGCGAGACCTTCGATCTTGAGGTCGTCGCCGAGGGCATCGAGTACCCCGAGCAGTCGACCACGCTGCGCGACCTCGGCTGCGAGACCGGCCAGGGCTTCTACTTCGCCCGTCCGATGGAGCCCGTTGCGCTCCTGACCTACCTGGACGACCGTGCGGGCGAGATCGACGGGACCGCGCTGCCCATCGCCACCAGCTGAGGCTCGGCATGCAGCACAGCTACGAAGGGCTGGACCGGGTCGGGGGCTTTGACCGCGTCCGCCTGTTCGCGCCCCTGGCTCACCGCGACTACCGGCTGCTGTTGGGGGGGATGAGCGTCTCGCTGCTCGGCGACGGGCTGTTCCTCGTCGCGCTGGCCTGGCAGGTCTATGCCCTGTCCAACGCGCCCACGGCGCTGGCCAGCGTCGGCATCGCGATGACGATTCCCACGATCGCCTGCCTTCTCCTCGGTGGGGCGGTCTCCGATCGCTATGACCGCCGGCTGGTGATGCTGTGCGCTGACGCCGTGCGCGCGGTGGGCCTGGCCACGGTGGCCGTCCTGTCGGTGAGCGGTTCGCTGCACCTGTGGGAGCTGATGGCCGTCGCGGTGGTGTACGGGGC
>JBAQGP010000618.1:0-4339 GCA_049287845.1 Solirubrobacteraceae bacterium
GCCACGGCTCGTCGAACTGTGTCGGCAGCTCCCACGCCGCCAGGCCGAGGTCGCGGATGGCATCGGCCAGCTCGGGGTGCGGCGGGTCGCCCCCCCGGACGTATTGGCGGATGCGCCGCGTCAGGACCGGAACGCTGCGCGCGGCGAGATCGGCGTGGGGCAGGATTCGCTCATAGCGGTCGAGCTGGCCGCGGGACCGGCGACGCAGCGGCGCCCAGCGCGCGGTGTCGCTGCCTGACACGACCGCTTGGCGCAGGGTGTCGACGTGCGGCTCGACGCGTTCGGCCCCCGTCACGGCGGCGTCGGCCAGGCGAACATCGCCGGCGGCCAGCGCCCCGGCGGCATCGCGCAGGACCACGCCCAGCTCACCGAAGACGGTGTTGGTGGCCCGCGACACGTTGGTCAGCGGCTCGGGCGGGAACACGAGCGTGTGCACGATCAGCGCCACCCCGCCGCCGATGAGCACGTCGAGCAGCCGGACCTCGGGAGTGGAGGAGAGCGTGGAGACGAGGATCGCCGACACCGCCGCCTCGGTCACGAGCAGCTCGGTGCCGCCCAGGATGACCGCGGCCAGCATCGCCAGCACGACGAGCAGACCGATCTGGGGCAGCCCGGTGCCGATCGCGCGCACCAGCAGGTCAGCCAGGACGATGCCCAGCATCACCCCGCCGATGAGCTGCACCGCCCTCTGACGGCGCTCCCCGAACGCCGCGCCGAGCGAGATGATCGCGGCGATGGCAGCGAAGGTGGGGCGGTGCTCGACGCCGGCGAGCACGGCGATGTACCACGCGCTCACGGCCGCCACCGCCGTCTGGAGGATCGGCCACAGGTGGCCGTGCACGCGCTGTCTCGCCAGGGTCAACATGGGGGTGTTCACACTAGAAGCACCCCCGCGGCCCCTCGCCGTTACACCAGAGCGCTCCCGGTCACGCCCGCGTAACAGGACGCCAACGCGCCCTGGCGCGGCCCGGCGTCGTGCCGCAGCGACGGTTCTCCAGGCGACCTGCTGGACTTGGTGGCCACATGACGCTGCTCGCCGATGTCGTCTCCGCCTCCGCCGCGGTCACCGCGACCAGTTCGCGCTCGGCCAAGGTGGCGATCCTGGCCGAGCTGTTGCGCGCGCTGGACGTCGAGGAGGTCCCGGTCTGCGTCGGATTTCTCTCCGGGGTGCCGCGGCAGGGCCGGGTCGGCATCGGCTACTCGACCATCCGGGCCGTGCAGCGAGCACCGGCGGACACGCCCTCGCTCACCGTGGCCGACGTCGACCGGGCGATCTC
Source organism: Solirubrobacteraceae bacterium (assembly GCA_049287845.1). GTDB lineage: Bacteria > Actinomycetota > Thermoleophilia > Solirubrobacterales > Solirubrobacteraceae > Palsa-465. The sequence goes on from JBAQGP010000618.1 coordinate 1,278, forward strand.
CGACATCGAGGCCGAGACCGGGAGCGGCTCGGCGAGCCGGCGCCGCGAGATGCTCACGGGTCTGATGGGCCGGGCCACCGAGTCAGAGGCCGGGTTTCTGGTGGGTCTGCTCACCGGGGGCCTGCGCCAGGGAGCACTCGCCGGGCTGATGGCCGACGCCGTGGCCAGGGCCGCGGGTGTCCCGGGTGAGATCGCCCGCCGTGCGCTGATGCTCTCGGGCGACCTGACCGAGATGGCGCGCATCGCGATCACCAGCGGTGAGGCGGGCCTGCGCGGGGTCGGCTTTGAGATCTTCCGGCCGATCCTCCCGATGTTGGCCTCGACCGGCGCGGATGTGACCGACGCCCTGGACGGGTTCGAGCGCGCGTCGGTGGAGTTCAAGCTCGACGGGATCCGCGTCCAGATTCACCGCCGCGGCGACGAGGTCCGCATCTACACCCGCAACCTCAACGAGATCACCGACACGCTGCCCGGGATCGTCGAGGCGGTCCAGGCGCTACCGGTCACCCAGGCGGTGCTCGACGGCGAGGCCATCTGGATGGATGCCGGCGGCCCGGCGCCGTTTCAGTACACGGTCTCCCAGATCGACAGTGGTGCGCCGCCGGAGGGGATCGTCACCTTCCTGTTCGACCTCCTGCACGTCGACGGTGAGGACCTCCTGGACACGCCGCTGGATGAGCGATCCGCGCGCCTGGAACACATCGCCCCCGCCCACAAGATCCCGGGCATCTTCACCACTGACCCCGAGGCGGCCCAGCGCGTGCTCGACGAGGCGCTCGCCGCCGGTCACGAGGGCGTGGTCGTCAAGGACGCCGCCTCGGTGTACGCGGCGGGGCGGCGCGGCAAGGCATGGCGCAAGGTCAAGCCGGTGCAGACCTACGACCTCGTGGTCCTCGGCGCCGAGTGGGGGCATGGGCGCCGACAGGGCTGGCTCTCCAACCTGCACCTCGGCGCCCGCGATCCGGAGTCCGGCACGTTCGTGATGGTCGGCAAGACGTTCAAGGGGCTGACCGACGAGCTCCTGCGCTGGCAAACCGAGGCGCTTCTGGCCCGCGAGACCGAGCGGCGCGGCATCGCGGTGATGGTCCGCCCCGAGCTCGTGGTGGAGATCGCGCTCGACGGCGTGCAGTCCTCGACACGCTACCCCGGCGGCATCGCGTTGCGCTTCGCCCGGGTCAAGCGCTACCGGACCGATAAGGATGCGCTCGAAGCCGACGTGATCGAAGACCTGCGTGCGCTCCTGCCCGCGCGATCCTGACCGGGCGGCGCTACCGTGACCACGATGCGCCGGAGCCTGCTCTCCCTGCTCGCCTCACTGGGGGTGCTGCCGCTGGGCTGGCCGCACCACCTGCTCCTCGGTGTCACCGACTCACCCGGCGACGCTCAGCACCTCGCCCGGCAGGGACACGTGGATTCGCGCTACCAGTACCTGTCGGGCGGGGTCAACACCGGCCACGGCTGGTCCACCTGGAATCCCAACGGGACGTTCGCCTCGCTGTATGTGCGTGAGTCCATCGCCGCCCATCAGATCCCGGTGTTCACCTACTACCAGATGCTGCAGTCCTCCCCCGCCGCCGGCTCGACCGAGCAGCAGAAGGACCTCTCCAACCTGCGCAACCCGGCAACGATGCACGCCTACTGGGCCGATTACGAGCTGCTGCTGCGTCGCGTGGCCGGCTCGGCGGGCCAGCACCTCGTGGTCATCCATGTCGAGCCTGACCTCTGGGGGTATCTGGAGCAGGCCAACGCGGTGCGGCTGGCACGCTCGTTCGCACACAAGCTGATCGCACTGCGCAACCGTCTGGCGCCCCACGTCACGCTGGCCTGGCATCTGAGCACTTGGGGTACCGACGAAGACCCCACGTACTCCAAGCCGTCGCTGTCGCACATGAGAGCGCTCGGCGCCAAGTCGGCGGCGTTCTACGAGTCCCTGCACGCCCGCTTCGACCTCGTCTTCAACGACGTCACGGACCGCGACGCGGCCTTCTATGAGTTCGTGGAGCACAACCCCAAGACGTGGTGGGGGCCGGCCGACTTCCGCCGCCACGACGCGTACCTGGCCGCGTTCACCCGGCGCACCCGCACCCCGGTGGTGCTGTGGCAACTGCCGCTGGGCGACACCAAGCTCAACAACACCTGGGGCCACTACCGCGACAACCGCCTGGAGTGGTGGCTGGACGATCCGTCGGGCGCGCACCTACGCGCCACGCGCAACGCCGGGGTGGTCGGGCTCCTGTTCGGGGGAGGGGCCGCAGGCACGACCAGCGACCAGAGCGACGGAGGGTTCTTCTACCGCGTCGCCCGCGGCTATGAGTCTCACCCGCTGGCGCTGAGCGGCAGCCCGTTCGGTTCATAGGTTGGGACGGATCGACCCCGAGGTCCTGGTCGCCGCCAAGGCGCGCCTGGACAGGCTCGCGTTGTACCCGCGCCCGGTGCGCGTCGATCGTGTGCGGATCGGCTCGGCCCGGTGGCTGTTCGCCCTGCCGTGGTTTCGCCGCTTTGACGGCTACACGATGTGGAACGTCATCCTGCTGCGCTCGCCCGGGCTCGCCGCGGACGCGGACCTCGTCTGTCACGAGCTCTGTCACGTCTGGCAGATGCAGCATCACCCGGTCCGGATGCCCCTGTCGTACCTGCGCATCGGCTACGCGCGCAACCCGTACGAGGAGGAGGCGCGCTGCGCCGCCGCGCAGACCCGCGCCGGTCGGGCCCCGTCACGCTAGTCGAGGACGATCTCGCCGCCCCGGTCGGGGACGACGACGAGCATGCTGCGCCGCGCTCGCTCAGGTGCGGTCCGGGCCGGGCGGAAATCCAGCGCCGCCACAGCGCGCAGCACCTCGCGCATCTCCATCTCGGCAAAGGGAGCGCCGGCACAACGCCGTACCCCGCCGCCGTAGGGGATCCACGACCCCGGGTGCGCCGGCGAGCCGTCCAGCCAGCGCTCGGGGCGAAATGTCCCGGCGTCGGGCCACAGATCCTCGCGGCGCATGGCCAGCCACAGACAGGCCGCGACCTGGACCCCCGCGGGGATCGTCCGCCCCGCCAGGCGCGCGGGCTCGAGC
>JBAQGP010000619.1:0-2293 GCA_049287845.1 Solirubrobacteraceae bacterium
GGTCAGCTGCCACCGGACGTCGAGGATCGTCAGGCCGGTCCGGTCCACGAGCTCCTCGACGGTGATCAGCGGCGACGCCATGAGTTGGGGGTTGTACTACCCCGCGGCGTTCCCGGCGACGCGGGGCGGGCGTCGCCGACGGCTAACGACGGAAGGGCCGGCGCGGCGCGGGAGGCTGGCAGCGGGACCCCGCGCCTCGTCCGAGCCTCGGCGCGCTCACCAATGAGAAGTGCGCGATCTTTCCAACATACCCATAAAAATCGCGCACGTCGCGTCCCACACCCGCCCAGGCCGTCCCGTCGGGGACTAGGCGACGGCGATAGCCGGAGCGCCCTGGCCCGGCGAGCCGGCGGCCCGGACGGGGGCCGGAGTCAGCCAGGCGGCGAACAGCACCAGGGCAAAGGCGAACATCTCGGCGCCGAACATCAGCGGGTGCGTCGACAGCGGGTCGCCGAAGACGAAGATCCCCCCGACGACGCCTGCGACGTTGGCGGCGGTGCCGGTGACAGCGATGACCGGGACCGCGTCGCCATCCTGCAGGCCCTTGGCCGAGGCGTAGAAGGCCGCGACGGAGGCGATGACGGTGACGACCGTCCAGGGGCTCAGCAGGCCCAGGGCGCCGTGAGCGCCGACGAGGCCGGAGATGGCCTTGATGGAGACATCGGAGACGCCGAACAGGATGCCGGCGGCGGCGCCGAGCATGAAGCCGTGATGCTCTTTGGGGGCGCCGATGCGCGGGCCCATGATGAGCAGTGTGCCGGCGGAGAGCAGGACGCCCTCGAAGCCGATCATGGCCGGCACCGAGTAGCGCGAGTGGGCCCCGTGGGTGACGGGGAGGCTGAAGCCCAGCAGCAGCAGGCCGACGGCGGTCAGGATGATCCCAACCCACTGCTTGCGCGAGATGCACAGGCCGAAGGTGCGCTCGGCCATCACCGCGAGCAATACGACGCCGCCGGCGAGAACCGCCTGGACGAGCGACAGGGGGGCCACGGCCATGGCGGCGACATGGAAGATCCAGGCGGCCGAGGCGATCAGCATCCCGATCGCGAACAGCTTGGAGGCGAACAGCGACTTGGCCGACCGGAGCGGGTGACGGATGTCAACGGCGGGCGCCGCGCATGCTCCCCGGTGCTTGAACAGGAAGCCGACGTTGGTGGTGAGGGCGCAGGCGAGCGCGAGCAGGATGCCGAGGACTTGAGTCATGGGGAAAATGGAGCCTGGATCGAAAGAGTGGGAGCGAGGCTCTATCTGGCCTCACGCATCCCTTTCGGCATTCGGTGATGGGGCTTGAGCACCAATTCACGTGTCCGACGCAAACTGGACGCATGAGCGCGGCGGCGGCGACACTCGTGCAACACCCTGGCGAAGCCAGATTAAGCTCGGGTATGTGCTCCATATGGACCGACCGGTGCTGCTCATCGACATCGACGGGGTCATCTCGCTGTTCGGGTTCAATGCTTCGCAGCCGCCTCCCGGGCGGTTCCTCTTGGTCGACGGCATCCCACATTTCCTATCCGCCGGGGCCGCCGGATTACTGGCCGACCTTCACGACGATTTCGAGCTCGTCTGGTGCAGCGGCTGGGAGGAGAAGGCCGATGCGTACCTCCCGCTCGCGCTGGGCCTACCCGCAGGTCTCCCCCACCTAACCTTCCCAGAGCCCCCGGGCGCCCGCACGCGCCACTGGAAGCTCGAGTCGATCGACCGCTACGCCGGGCAGGACCGGCCCTTGGCCTGGGTCGACGACGATTTCGACGACAGCTGTCACCGATGGGCGGCGGACCGTCCGGGGCCGACCGAGCTGGTGGCCACCGACCCAGCAGTGGGGCTCACCGTCGCCCACGTCGCGCGCGTGCGCGCGTGGGCGCGACACCTGCCACGCGACGGCTGCGCGGGAACGGCGACGGCCGGCCGAACGCCTCCTCAGTCAAACGCGCCGTGACGCCCGGCACCTGAGCGGAAGCGCTCCAGTCCGGCCTGGGCCTCCAGGAGCGAGCGCCGGCCATGGACCAGCTCGTTCGCCAGGGCCCTGACCTCGCCCATGCCCTCCTGTTCGAGCGCCGACAACCGATCCTCGCGCAGGCAGGTCTGCGGGAACCGGGCCAGCGCGGCCGCGAGCTCCTGCGCCGCCGCGAGGCTCGTGCCCGCCGGCACGACGCGGTTGACCAGGCCCATCCGCTCTGCCTCGGCCGCCCCCACGGCACGCCCGGTGAGGATCATGTCCATCGCGCGGCTTACCCCGATCAGGCGGGGCAGGCGCACCGTGCCGCCGTCGATCAGCGGCACGCCCCAGCGC
>JBAQGP010000620.1:0-3140 GCA_049287845.1 Solirubrobacteraceae bacterium
CCGCCCGGTAGAGCCGGCCGGCGCTCGTCACGCAGACCACATCGGCGCCGACGCCGAGCTCGGCCAGGTGGTCGGCCGCGTTCAGCACTTCCGGCATCAGTGCCCCCATGCCAACCAGGGTGACCGCCAGCTGTTCGGCCCGGCGCAGTGCGTACCCGCCGGCGACCACGAGCGACCGGCGCCGCTCCCGGGCAATTTCATCGGCCGGCACGGCGGCGAGTGACTGGTCGATCGGCCGCGTCGACAGTCGCAGGTAACTGGATGATCCGCCCTCGCGCCCGAGTCGCGACATCGCGTCAAGCAGGCACCACTCAAGGTCCTGCGCGAAGGCCGGTTCGAAGGCGACGCACCCCGGCTGCTCGAGGCCGATCGATGGGGTGATGATCGACTGATGGGCGCCGCCCTCGGGCGCGAGGGTGACGCCGGACGGCGTGCCGACGAGGATCGACTGCCCGCCGCCGTAGATGCCGAAGGACCAGGGCTCGAGGGCCCGGTTAACGAACGGGTCGTAGAGCGTGCCGATCGGGAACAGCGGCTCGCCCCACCGGCTCCAGGTTGCGCCCAGCTCGCCAAGCAGGCCGACCAGGTTGACCTCGGCGATGCCGAGCTCGATGTGCTGCCCGGACGGGCGCTCGCGCCAATGCAAGATCGTCTCGGCGTCATCGGCGAACCAGTTCTGGCGCTCGGTCGGTGACCAGGCGCCAACCTTGTTGAGCCAGCCGCCGAGGTTGGTGCTCGAGGCGACGTCGGGGGCGACCGTGACGACCCGGCGCGCCACGTCCGGCGCCTCCCGGGTCAGGGCGAGCAGGAACCTTCCCAGCTCCTGCTGGGTCGAGCTGTGACCGGTGGTGCGGCGGCCAAAATCGGCCGGCACGGCGGGCGGGACGGACGGCGGCACCTGGTCGCGGCGTAGCCGGCCCGCCGTCTGCACGAACAGCGCTGCCTCGGGGGAGTCATCCGGGAACCGCCGCCAGGGGTCGTCGAGCGTCATGCCGAGACGGGCTCCGAGCTCGGCCATCTGCGGCGGCGTGAGCAGGTTGGAGTGATTCTGCGGGTGGCCGGCGTTGGGCAGGCCGTATCCCTTCACGGTGTAGGCAAAGATGACGGTCGGGCGCTCGTCGTCGACCGACGCGAATGCCTGCTGGAGCGCGTCCAGGTCGTGGCCCCCGAGGTTGCCGATGACCGGCAGCATCTGCTCATCCGGTAGATCGGTGAGCAGGTCACGGATCGCGGCTGCGCCCTCACCGGTGCCGGGCAGGCGCTCCCGCACCTGCTCAGGCGTGCAGCGGAGCAGTCGCTGGTATTCCGGGTTCGTCATCTCGTCGATTCGCCGGCGCAGCGCATCGCCACCTGACCTGGCGAAGAGCTCCTCGAGCAGGCGGCCGTACTTCAGCGTGATCACCTGCCATCCGGCCGCCGCGAAGAGAGCCTGCAGCCGGGTGGCCGATATGTTCGGCGCGACGCGGTCGAGCGACTGCCGGTTGAAGTCGACGACCCAGACGAGTTCGCCGAGCTCGGGTACACCGGGGTCGAGCACGGCCTCCCACACCGCGCCCTCGTCGAGTTCGGCGTCCCCGACCAGGGAGTACTGGCGGCCGCGTGAGCGCTCGGCGCCCGTGAGGTCAGCGGTGTAGCGGCGCGCTACCGCACCCCAGATCGGCGCGGTCGCGCCGATGCCGACCGACCCGGTCGAGTAGTCGATGGTGCCGGGATCTTTCGAGCGGCTGGGATAGCTCTGCAGGCCGTAGTACGCCCGGAGCGTCCCCATCTGCGTCTCGTCGAGCTCGCCGAGCAGGTAGTGGATCGCGTGCAGCACGGGTGACGCGTGCGGTTTGACCGATACCCGGTCCTGCGGCCGCAGGACCGAAAACCAGAGCGCGGTCATGATGGAGACCATCGAGGCGCTGGACGCCTGGTGGCCCCCGACCTTGAGGCCATCCGGGTCCTTGCGTGACCCGGTGTTTGCTGCGTGGACCATCGCCGTGGAGAGCCACAGTACGCGGCGCTCGATCCGTGAAAGTGCCTCCGCGCGGGCCGCGCTCCCGGTGGGCGGCAGCGAGTCGGTCAGCGTCATGGTGGTCTCCTTCGACGCGGTCGCTATACGGTATAGCATAGGAGCCTAATGGCGACCGGGGACCTTCAGGAGGCAGCGATGTCTAGCACCGGCGCCGTGCGTTCGGTTGCCGACCAGAACCGGTCTGCGGTCGACCTCGTGACCGCGGAGATTCGCCGGGCGGTTCTCACCGGTGCCCTGCCTCCGGGTGAGCAGTTCTCGATCCGGGAGCTGGCCCGTCAGCTTGGCGTGAGCCACATTCCCATCCGCGAGGCGCTGCGCCGCCTGGAGGGGCAGGGCCTGGTCATTCTGACGCAGGCTCGCAGCGCGGCCGTGGCGCCGCTGTCGGCCGGGGACCTCACCGCGATCTACCGGCTGCGGCTGCGGATCGAGCCGGATCTGGCGGGCCGCTCTGCCGCCCTTGTCACCCCGGGCTGGGTGCGTGACCTCGGTGATGCGCTGGAGGAAAGCCGGCAGCAGGACCCCGACCGGGCCTGGGAGGGGCACTACCACTTCCACGAGCTGCTGGTGACACCGGCCGCGTCGTCCTGGGACATCCGGCTCCTCCATACGCTCTGGAGCGCCGCCGAGCGCTACACCCTGGTCGTGTTCGACCCGATTGTCGTCGACGATGCGGAGCGCGATCGCCGGTACACCAGGCACTGGCGGCTCTTCGATCGCGCGCAGGCGGGCGACCAGGCCGGACTTGAGGCCGAGCTGACCGACCACCTTCAGACCAACGAGCACGAGATCGTGCACCGCCTGGGGCCAATTCACCCCGAGCACAGCGACGTCGAAGCGCGCAGTTGAGGCCCTCGCTACACGATATAGCGAGGGTCTGGTGCTACACGATATAGCGGGGGTATGGTCGGCGCAGGCCCGTCCCACCGAGTCCAGGGCCCTCCCCCGTGGGTGACAACGAAGACGTTGAGGGAACCGCTATTGAACGCGCCGTTTACCGCGACCGGCCACTTCCCGCCGGACAGCATCACCGACCCGGCACGCTGCCTGATCTGCCAGCTCGACCAGGCTCCGGACGAGGCGATCGTGTTCCGGGACGAGGACTGGGCCTGCGAGGTCGCCCCCG
>JBAQGP010000621.1:0-1878 GCA_049287845.1 Solirubrobacteraceae bacterium
GAGCGGAGGTCGCCCTGAGGCGGTCGGGCCGGATCGCGGACGGGAGCATGGCCGGCCGCGGGTCAGTCCGCGCAGCACGCAGCAATGCGCCGCCGCTGGGTCGCCGGGCGACAGCCAGCTGCTCGGCCCGTCCGCTGAGGATCCCCACGAACCGCGGGCTCGGGTCCGCCTTGCTGACTACTGCATGAACCGAGCAACGAGGGCTGCCCTGCTCAGGCCGCGGCGCTTGTTTGCCAGCCCGCCGATTGTTGTTCGTCCTCGTTGCTCCTGGGTAGAACGCGTGCCAGCTAAAAAGGCGGCAAACGAAGGAGAGTCTGGTCCTAACTAATCGCTTTCACGAGACACAGCTCACTTTAGGTAGGGAAGGGCGTTGCTCGAATAACGGCCCGACCGCGCGAGCGTTAAGGCGATTTACGTTCCCGCGGTGCCTTGAGAGCACGGCATAAACGCCTCATCAAATCATCGATCTGGTCACATCAACATTGGAGACATGAAGGATGAGCTTTTTGAACGTTCAAGGGCCTGGGTTCAAGCGCGTCCGGCGATCGCGCTGGTTGCTTATCGCGGGGGCGGTGATTTGCGCCTGCCTTATCCCGTTCGGCGTGGCGTCGGCGACGCCCACGTCCCATCGGGTCCGCCACCACGGGGGGACCCGAGGCGCGGCCAACCAGAGAGGGTGGGTTTCGACCTGGGCGGCAAGCCCGATGGCCGGTAGCACAGGCTTCTCCGACCAGACGGTGCGCAACGTCATCTACACCAGCGTGGGCGGTAAGTCGCTGCGTGTGCAGGTGAGCAATACCTTCGGGTCGGCACCGCTGACGGTGGGCGGGGTCAGCGTGGGTGTCGTCCTGGACGGAGCGCAGTTGGTACCGGGAACGAGCCACCCCGTAACGTTCGGCGGAAAGACATCGATTGCCGTCGCGGCCGGCGCACAGGTGCTTAGCGACCCGGTAACGATGAGCGTGCCGTCGCTGACAGAACTGGCCGTGAGCGTCTACCTGCCGGACGCCACTGGCCCGGCGACCAACCACTCGGACGCGCAGCAGATCAACTACATCGCCTCGGGCGATCACACCGGCGATGCGGACGCAACCGCCTATACGAGTCGAACCGGTTCGTGGTACTTCGTCGACGGGGTTGACGTGAGCTCCGCGTCGGCTGATGGCACGGTTGTGGCTTTCGGCGACTCGATCACCGATGGCTACCTTTCGCTGACTGGCGCCAACGCTCGCTGGCCGAACTATCTAGCCCGTCGCCTCAACGCACTCTTCGGTAGCCACGCGCCGGGTGTCGTGGACGAGGGGATCAGCGGCAACCGTGTCCTGAGTGACTCCAGCTGCTTCGGAGTAAGCGCCGAGTCTCGCTTCGAGCGCGACGCCCTATCTCATCCAGGCGTGAAGGCCGTGATTCTGCTCGAGGGGATCAACGACATCGGTCAAGCCGGAGACCCGGACTCTGGCTGCACGGCCCCGAACAACCCGAATGTGACCGCCGCCCAGATCGAGAGCGGATACCGCGAGCTGATCGCGATGGCGCACGCCCGCCGGGTCAAGATCTACGCCGGCACGCTGACGCCCTTCGGTGGCTCCAACGCCATTTACGGCGGCTACTACGGCACGGCGTACGGTGAGACGCTGCGCGAACAGGTCAACAATTGGATCCGGACCAGCGGCGCGTTCGACGGGGTGATCGACTTCGCCACGGTGACGCAGGACCCCTACAACCCGCAGTACCTCAACCCGGTCTATGCCGCCAACTCCAACTCCGCATACAGCATCGACGACAGTCTCCATCCCAACGACGTCGGCTACGAGGCGATGGCGAACGCGATCCCGCTAAGGCTGCTCCTGGGTGGGCCACGCTGACAGCCGCCTGCAG
>JBAQGP010000622.1:0-5268 GCA_049287845.1 Solirubrobacteraceae bacterium
CCCGAGCGGATCGTCTTCATCACCGGGATCGGCTGCGCCGGCCGCTTTGCCTACTACATGAACACCTACGGCATGCACGGCATCCACGGCCGTGCCCCGGCGCTGGCCACCGGACTGGCGACATCGCGCGACGACCTGTCGATCTGGGTCGTCTCGGGCGATGGCGACGCGCTGTCGATCGGCGGCAACCATCTCATCCACGCGTTGCGGCGCAACGTCCCGGTCAAGGTCCTGCTGTTCAACAACCAGATCTACGGCCTGACCAAGGGACAGGCCTCACCCACCTCCGAGCTGGGCAAGATCACCAAGTCGACGCCGTTCGGCGTCGCCGACCACCCGTTCAATCCGGTGGCCATCGCCCTCGGCGCGGAGGCCACCTTCGTCGCGCGCACGATCGACCGTGACCGCCACCACCTCACCGACGTGCTGCGGGCCGCCGCCAGCCACGAGGGCGCCGCGCTGGTCGAGATCTACCAGAACTGCCCGGTGTTCAACGACGGCGCGTTTGCGGCGGTCACCGACAAGGAGACGAAGGACGCCAACCAGATCCGCCTTGTGGCCGGCCAGCCGATTCGCTTCGGAGTGCAGAACGAGCGCGGCGTCATCCGCGGGGCCGACGGCTGCCTCGCGGCGGTGGACGTGGCCGACGTCGATGAGTCAGAGCTCCTGGTCCACGATCCGGCGCGCACGGACGCGGGACAGGCGTTCTCGCTGGCCAAGCTCGCCGAGACGCCGACCGGGCCGACCCCGATCGGGATCTTCCGCGACGTCGAGCGCCCCGTCTTCCGCCGCGGCGCCACCAAGCCCGCCACCGAGTCTCAGCTCTCGGACCTCCTCTTCGCCGGCGACACGTGGACCGTGGCCTGACGGGGGAGAGCCATCTCGTCGAGCTGTTGTGGTGGGAGGGGTGTCCGTCGACTGACCGGGCGCTCTCCGAGCTGCGGACCGCTCTGACCGAGCTCGGCCTGCCCGACGATGTCCACCTGCGCGAGATCCGCAGCGACGACGAGGCTGAGGCGGCCGGGTTCACGGGCTCGCCGACGATCCTCATCGACGGTGTGGAGCTGATGGCCGCGCTGGGCCGGGGCCCGGGCGACGAGCCGGCGGGACTCAACTGCCGCGTGTACGCGCGCCGTGACGGACGGGTGTCGCCCACCCCGGATCCGCAGGACGTCCGCGACGCCGTCAACGCGGCCCGCGCGCGACACTGAGGCTGAGGCGCTGACACGCCCAGGCGCGACACTGACCTGATGCGCTGAGGCGCGCTGACCGACACGAAAGGAGCGAGGCGATGAGTGTGGACATCGGCGAGCAGGCACCGGACTTCACCCTGCCCGACACCGCGGGCGAGGGGTGGTCGCTGGCCGGCGACGGGACCGCCCCCACGGTGCTCGTGTTCACCTGCAACCACTGTCCGTACGCGCTGGCCTGGCAGGACCGCATCGCCGACGCCGCGCGCGACTACGAGAAGCGCAGCGTGCGCTTCCTGGCCATCAACGCCAACGACGGTGAGCGCTATCCCCGGGACTCCTACGAGGCCATGCAGAGCCGAGTCGCCCGGGAGGACTGGCCCATGCCCTATCTGCACGACCCCACTCAGCAGGTGGCGCGTGCCTACGGCGCCAAGACCACCCCGGACATATTCGTGCTGGACGCAGACGGGACGCTGCGCTACCGGGGAGCGCCGGACTCCGACTATGACGATCCGGGCCAGCGCGCGGCGTGGCTGCGCGATGCGCTGGACGCTGTGCTGGCCGGCGAGGAGCCCGAGCGGGCCCACACCACGCCCGTGGGCTGCTCGATCAAGTGGAAGCAGTAGTGCGTGCGCCGGGCGCTCAGGCGACGTCGACGTAGCCGCCGTCGGGCTCCAGCGGCAGCCCTGCCTCGTCCCACGCCAGCAGCCCGCCGGCCATGTTGTGCGCGTCAAAGCCGGCCTCGGAGAACGCCTGGGTCGCCATGGCCGAGCGCGCGCCGCTGCGGCAGTAGAACACCACGGGCCGACCCTGGTCGATCGTGTGGGCCTCGGCGGTGAGGTTCCCCAGCTCGATGAGGCGCCCGCCGGCGATCCGTCCGGCTTCGTGCTCGTGGACCTGACGCACGTCGACGAGCTGGATCTCTCCGTCGGCCAGGAGCTGAGAGACCTCGCGGGGGGTGTAGTCAGCGCCCATACCACGAGCTTAGCCTCGACGCGCGCCGGGTTCATCGAGCCCCCACTCCAGGTGGATCAAGCCCAAGACAGGCAGGGCAGGAGGCTCGTCACCGGCACCGAATCTCCTCCTCGGAGGAGGACGCACGGGATGATGTGACAGACATCTTGCAGGTCGTGTAGGCTGCCCAGCCGATAAGCACCCAGCCGAATCGTCATGGCCGAGGCCGAGGCGATCGGGGAACCCGCTGGGACCCACCAGGGTCCCTGGGGCGAATCGCCGGATTCCGGCGTAGCGCAACTCTTTCAGCGCGAGCCCGTCAGCTAACCCCGTAGGCGTCCGAAAGAGAAGGGTTACTTTTGTTCCGAGTCCGCGTCCGTGCCGTTCCCCGACTTGCCGGGGTCCTGGCGCTCACCGCTTTCGTACTTCCCATTTCTTCCGCCCAGGCCGCCGCGAAACAGCGGCTGGGAAGCCGCACCCTTCGCCAGGGGATGAGTGGAAGCGACGTGAGGACGCTCCAGGCCGACCTCACCAAGGCCGGCTTCAACACGCCGGCCGTCGGCGTCTTTGGCCCGGCGACGGAACGCAACGTGAAGGGCTTTGAGCGCAGGTACCACCTGGCCGTCAACGGCGTGGTCGACGCCGCCTTCGTGCGCAAGCTGCAGCTGGCGATCACGGGCGCGTCCAATGCCGACAGCGCGCCCGGCAGCGGCGGTACGGCGCTCGGCCAGGGCGGACCTGCGGGCGGCAAGCACAAGTCCAAGCAGGCCGCGGCCGCTGATGACCCGACGAGCGTGATCACCAACAGCCCGGTGCTCGGTCCCGTCGGCCAGGATGGCGGCTCCCAGCACCTGGGCGAGCGCACGCTGCGCCAGGGGATGAAGGGCCACGACGTCCGCGTGCTGCAGAGCTACCTGACGCTCGCGGGCTTTCCGACGGGGGTCGACGGCGACTTCGGCGCCGGCACCAAGGCCAACGTCGTCAAGTTCGAGCAGGCCAATGGCCTCGCCGCCACCGGCGTGGTCGACTATGCCCAGTCCCAGGTCCTGCGCCAGCTCGTCGCCACGGCGATGACGGCCACCGGACCGGTCGCCAAGGCGACGCTGAACTCCGACGGGACGGTCACACCGCCCGCCGGCGCGCCGCAGGCCGTGGTGGACGCCATCAACGCGGCCAACTCGATCATCAACAAGCCCTACAGCGTCGGCGGCGGCCACGGCAAGTGGAACGACTCCGCCTATGACTGCTCGGGCGCGGTCAGCTTCGCCCTGCACGGCGCGAACCTGCTCTCAGCGCCCGAGGACTCCTCTCAGCTCGAGTCCTACGGCAGTGCCGGCCCCGGTCAGTGGATGACGATCTACGCCGACGCCGCGCACACGTTCATCGTGATCGCCGGGCTTGCCTTCGACACCGCTCACTACGGCCCGACGACGCCGGGCGGCACCGGCCCGCGCTGGCTGACCGCGGGCAACGCCACCGCCAACCTTCAGGACGGCGGCAACTACATCGTTCGGCACCCGTCCGGTCTGTAGGTTAGGGCCGCCGCTGTGCGGCCGGGGTCACGCGTGATCTAGCATCCACAGCGCCAATGTCCGCGCTGTCTGAGCTGTACACGATCCCCCAGGAGCACCTCGACTTCCGGGACACCATCCGCGAGATCGCACAGCAGCGGATCGCCCCGCGGGCGGCCCAGATCGACGAGGAGGCCGCCTACCCGCACGACCTGCGCAAGCTGCTGGCCGAGCAGGACATTCTGGGTCTCCCGTTCGAGACCGAGCACGGCGGCACCGGCACAGGCACGCTCATGCTCAACATGGCGGTGGAGGAGATCGCCAAGGCGTGTGCATCGACCGCGCTCATCCTCATGATCCAGGAGCTGGGGACGCTGCCGATCAAGCTGTTCGGCTCCGAGGAGCTCAAGGACCGGTTCCTACCGCGGTGCGCCACCGGCGAGTGGTCCCCGGCCTTCGCCCTCTCCGAGCCCGAGGCCGGTTCCGATCCCGGCGGCATGATCACCCGCGCCGTCCAGGACGGCGACGAGTGGGTGATCGACGGCACGAAGAACTGGATCACCAACCTCGGGATCGCCGACTTCTACGTCTGCTTCGCCGTCACCAACCGCGAGGCCGGCCATTCGCACGGCATCACCGCCTTCGTGGTCGAAGCCGACCGCCCCGGCTTCAGCGTCGGCAAGCTCGAGCACAAGCTGGGGATCCGTGGCTCACCGACCGGCCAGCCGATCTTCGACGGCGTCCGCGTCCCGCAGGCGAACGTCATCGGCGAGGTCAACGAGGGGTTCAGGGTGGCGATGGGCACGCTTGACCGCTCGCGCCTGGGCGTCGCCGCGCAGGCACTCGGCATCGCTCAGGGCGCGACCGACTACGCGGCGGCCTATGCCCGCGAGCGGCGGCAGTTCGGTCAGCCGATCAACAGTTTTCAGGCGATTCAGTTCAAGCTGGCCGATATGGAGACGCAGTGCGCTGCCGGGCGCGAGCTGCTGTATCAGGCGTGCGCGAAGATCGACCGGGGCGCCCCCGACATCGGCAAGTACTCGGCCATGGCCAAGCTGTTCTGCTCCGACGTGGCGATGAAGGTGACCGTCGAGGCGGTGCAGGTCCTCGGCGGGTACGGCTATGTCAAGGAGTATCCGGTGGAGCGGATGATGCGCGACGCCAAGATCACCCAGATCTACGAGGGCACCAACGAGATCCAGCGCCTCGTCATCGCCCGGACGCTGAGGTAGGCGGGGATGCCCACCTCGTCCAACCAACCGCCGACCCTGGGCCGCATCCTCTTCGCCGCCGCCGCCGCGCTGACGATCGGCCTGGGGGCGGTGAGCGTCATCACCGGCTTCAGCGATTCGCCGCCGGTACGGTTGCTCCAGGGCGTCGCCATCTTCGGCGCCGGCGCGGCGATCGTCGGTGGCGTCGTGGTGCTGACCATGACCCGCATGGCCGGCTGGCGCGAGCCGGAGTCAGAAGAGGACTTCGAGGCCCTGGTGGAGCGCGCTGAGCGCTTGGCCGCGGAGGGCAGCTGGGGCGATGAGGAGGACGACTACGACGACATCTCCCTCGATGACCCCCAGCCGCTTGACGAGGACGAGGACTTCAAGGCCCTGGTG
>JBAQGP010000623.1:0-1858 GCA_049287845.1 Solirubrobacteraceae bacterium
GGGCTCGGGCGAGGGGATCGCCCTGGCCAGCGGCTACCGCGCGGCGCAGGTGGTGGGGGCGCAGCTGACCCCGACGGCGGCAACGGTATGAGCGCGACCGACAGCGGCGACCTCTTTGTGGCGGAGCTGCTGCGTGGCTCCCTCGACCACTGCGTCAAGTGCACTATCTGCGAGACCGCGTGCCCGGTCTCCAATGCGACGCCGCTGTTCCCCGGACCCAAGTATGCGGGCCCCCAGTCCGAGCGCTACCGGATCGCCGACGAGCCGACGGTGGACGCGTCGGTCGACTACTGCTCGGGGTGCGGGATCTGCTCGCAGGTCTGCCCGCAGGGCGTGAAGATCGCCGAGATCAACGCCCAGGCGCGCAACAAGCTCAAGCGCCAGAAGGGCTTCCCGCTGCGCGACCGGATCATCACCCGCCCCACATGGCTGGGCCGTGCCGGCACGCCCGTGGCGCCGATCGCGAACTTCACGATCCGCTTCAAGCCGTTCCGGGTGCTGGGCGAGAAGCTCCTGAAGGTCCACCGTGACGCCCCCGCGCCCAAGTTCGCCGGCCGCCGCTTCTCCCGGTGGGCGCGCAAGCGCACGAGGGAGGGTGGGGACAGTCTCGGACGCAAGATCGTCTACTTCCACGGTTGCGGCACCGAGTACTACGAGCCGTGGGAGGGCGAGAAGGTCGTCGAGATCCTCGAGCACAACGGCTTTGAGGTGATCGTGCCCAAGCAGGACTGCTGCGGGCTGCCCCTGCAGTCAAGCGGCCTGTTCGATGATGCGCGCAAGGTCGTGATCCGTCTGGCCAGGGCGCTGCGCGAGCACGTCACCGACGAGGACACGATCATCGTCGGCAACGCCACCAGCTGCACGCTGATGCTCAAGCGCGAGGCCCGCGAGATCCTCTCCCTGGAGGACGACCCGGATCTGAAGTTCGTCTCCGAGCGCACCTACGACATCTGCGAGCTGCTCCTGGAGCTGCACGACCGCGGCGAGCTGCGGACCGACTTCTCCCCCATCAACGAGACGGTCGCCTATCACGCACCCTGCCAGCAGCAGGGTCACTGGGTGGGTAAGCCGGCGCTGGACCTGCTCGCGCTGGTACCCGGCCTCGACGTCCGCGAGATGAACGCACGGTGCTGCGGGATCGCGGGCACCTACGGCCTCAAGGCCGAGAAGTACGACGTCGCGATGGCGGTCGGGCGCGACCTGTTCGACCAGGTCGCCGCCTCGGGCGCTCCCACGGTCGCGTGTGACTCGGAGACGTGCCGCTGGCAGATCACCCACGGGACCAAGCTGCCCTCAGTGCACCCGATCGACTACCTGCACCGATCCTACGGCCTGAGCCGGAACGGCTCCGCGCACTAGCCGCCAACCGAGGGAGAGCCGTGGTAGGCATCGTCGTCGTCTCTCACAGCGACGCGCTCGCCGAGGGCGTCGTGCGTCTGGCCCGAGAGATGGCCGGAGAGGAGTTGGCGCTGGAGGCGGCGGGGGGATTCGCCGAGGCCGGGGCTCTCGGCACCGACGCCGAGCGCGTGCGGGCGGCGATCGAGCGGGCCATGTCGCCCGACGGGGTCCTGGTGCTGATGGATCTCGGGAGCGCGCTCATGAGCGCCGAGTTCGCCGTCGAGATGCTGGACGGCGCCCCGGGTCCGGTCAGGCTGAGTGCGGCGCCCCTGGTGGAAGGGGCCATTGCCGCAGCCGTCGCCGCCAGTGGGGGCGCATCCTTGGATGAGGTGGCCGCCGAGGCACGAGGCGCGCTGGCGATGAAGACAGCCCAGATCCCCGACGACGCCGACAGTTCTGCGGAGGCGGAGGGGGGCGCCGCCGGCGCCGACGCGTCCGCCGAGCTCGAGGTGCGCAACGC
>JBAQGP010000624.1:0-3681 GCA_049287845.1 Solirubrobacteraceae bacterium
CGACCACGGAGACGAATACGACGGTGGCCCCGGCTCGCGCAGCCGCGGCGGCCGCGTTCGCGCCCTTGCCTCCGGGGCCGACGACGAGCGCATCGCCCAGCGCGGTCTCACCTGGCCCCGGCAGCCGCCGGACCTGCACCGTGCGGTCCACGTTGGTGGATCCGACCACGAAGACGCGTCCCGGGGCCCGCGCCGGCGGCATACCGGGGAGCCTAACCGGTGTCGCGACCAGGGCGCGGACACATACCGGCGGCCCGGCGTTTAATATGTGTCCCGAGGAGGCCCGAGTCGATGAGCGAACCAGACCATCCCAGCTCTGTCAGCGCCGCGCTTGATCCCGCGGCTCTGCGCGCCGCGCTGGTCCCGCAGCGGCCGGTGTTCGCCAATCCGTGGGACTCCACCGAGGACATGTTCGCCTGTTACTTCGCGGTCAGCTTCTTCGACCCGCTGCTGCTGTGGGCCGGCGGAAAGCTCACGGGCGCGATCTTCGGCTTCGGCACGCACTGGCACCTGGGCGTGTTCCTGCTCGCCGCCCTCGTCGGCGCCGGCGGCTTCATGACGATCGTGGGTCGCGAGCGCACCCGCCTCTCGGTGGACATCGTCGCCATCAGCGCGTGGCTCGTCCTGGGTTTGATCGTGGCGCCGATCGTCGGACTCGCGCCGCCTGCCCTGGTGGCGGTGATCATCTACGCCGTGATGTTGGCCGCCATCTTCGGCTACGTCCTCGTGCTCGGGCAGTGGGAGAAGGCGTTCGTCCGCACGCTGACCTGGCCGGTGACCTGGAGCCTGCTGGCCCTCGGCTTCGCCTACTCGGCGTACCGGCTCATCCTGTTTCAGTAGCGGTCAGCGCGCCGTCACCGCTCGCCCAAAGGCGAACGCCCCGGCACCGCTCCCTGAAACCGCGAACGGCCGGATCGCCTCAGACGCTGAAGTCGCCGACGAGCTTCTCCAGCTCGCCCGCCATCAGGGCCAGCTGCTCGCTGGCCGTGCTGATCTCCTGGGTCGAGGCGCTCGACTCCTGGGCACTGGCCGTCACCTCCTCGGTGGCCGCGCTGGCCTCCTCGGCGACCGAGGCGACCTGCTCGGTCACCTGGACGACGCGGTCCACACACGAGCTGACAGCGGCGATGCTGGACGCCAGGCCGTGGAACGCCTCGCGCGTCTGGTCGGCGGTCTTCGACGCCGACTCGGCCAGCTTGCGGACCTCGTCGGCGACGACGGCAAAGCCGCGGCCCTGCTCCCCGGCGCGGGCGGCTTCGATGGCGGCGTTGAGGGCCAGCAGGTTGGTCTGGTCGGCGATGTTGGAGATCTCCGCCGTGAGCACCACGCCCTGTTGGGCGATGTCGCGGGCGTTGGCCGCGGTGTCGACGGCCTCCTGGGTGGTGGTGCGGGCGCTGTGCACGAGGGCCACCTGGCGCTCCGCACCCTCGGCCACGCTCTGGGAGCTGCGGGCGATCTCGTCGATGGCGACGCCGGTCTGCTGGGAGCTGGCGGTCATCTGCTGCGAGGACGCGGCTACGCGGCCGGCCAGCGCACCGATCTCGTTGACCATCCCCCCGACGCGGTGGTTGAGGCGTTCGCGCATGGCGTTGTAGGCCACGATCCCGCCCTGGGCCTTGGCCAGCATCGAGTTGAACACCTCGCCCAGCTCGCCCACGCTGTGGCCGGCCGCGGCCACCAGCGGGGTGGTCACGGGATGCACGTCGACGGTGAGGTCGCCCGCCGCCGCCGCGTTGAGACCTTCGCCCAGCCCCGTCAGGCACACGCTGTCCAGGCTCTTGAGCCGCTGGCGCAGGACATCGAGGCTCGACTGATCGCCGAGGGCGGCGCGCAGATCCTCGCGCAGCGCGTTGTAGTCGGCCAGCGCCGTCTGCGCCTTGGCCAGCATCGAGTTGAACAGCTCGACCAGTTCGGCGGCGCCAGGGTCGGTCGATGCGGCGTCGAGCGGCTTGGTCGCCGGCTGGACGTCGATCGTGAAGTCGCCCTGGGTCACCCCTCGGAGCCCGGCGCACAGGTCGGTCAGGCAGTGGTCGTGCATGCTGCGCAGCCCCGCCTTGACCTGCTCCATCGAAGACTCGAACGCCCTGTCCTGGGTCGCGTCCGCGGCCGTGCGTGAGCGCTTGAACATGTGTGGTCCCTTTCCAGATGCCTTGCCGAATCCCGGTCCCGAGGCTCAGGCGACTAGCCCCCGGCGTGTCATGTGCCTGACGTTTGTGTCAGGTGTCTGGCTTATCGGCCACCCTCGGACGAACTTGATCGGCAACCGCGGGGGACTCCGCTCAGGCACGCCAGGAACGCTGCCACCGCCTCGGCGATGCGCGGCCCGTGCTCCAGGTGCGGGCTGTGACCGCCGCCAAGCACCAGCCGCTGCACCGGTCCGCGTGCGCGAGCCTCGATCCGGTCGAGCTGGGCCAGGGTCCCGTAGGGGTCCTCGGCACCCTGGATGAGCAGCGCCGGCGCCTGGAGCAAACTCGCCTCCTCCTCCAGGCTCCACTGCGCAAACGCGGGATCGAGCCACACGTCACACCAGCCCCGGAACGCGGCGTCGGGGTCGTCGTGGTGGCGGGCCATCCGCGCGCGCAGGTCGCCGCAGTCAAACGCCTCCCGTGTGCCCCGGATGGCGGCCACGCAGATCTCCTCCACGAACACGTGGGGTGCGATCAGGACGAGCGCCGCCACCGGGTGGTGCGCCGCGTGGATGAGGCCGATCGACGCACCGTCGCTGTGGCCGACCAGCACAGGGCCACGCACGTCGAGCGCCGACAGCAGCTCGGGCAGCACCTCGAGGGCTTCCTCGTGGAAGAACGCCGGGGTGCGTGGGCGCGGCGGTGGCGCCGAGCGCCCGTGGCCATAGCGCGAGAACGCGATCACCCGGCGCCCGGTGGCGGCCTGAAGCTGGGCCGGGAACTCGCGCCACAGTCCCACCGACCCCAGTCCCTCGTGCAGCAGGACGAGCGGCGGGGTGGGCGGGTCGATATCTGACGCCGGCACGTCGAGAATCTCGATCGGCAGCCCCCCGATGTCGACTGCGGTGCTGCTCACCGTCCCGGCAGCGGGCGCACGGCGATCGTGACGTCGACCAGCGCGCACAGGCGGTCCTGGTCGTCGCGGAACTCGTGGCCCCACGTCCACTCGCAGTCGTCGTGTCCGCGGCAGCGCGCCGACACGTGCACCGTGCCCTCGGTGACCGGGCGCAGGAAGCTGGCCGAGTTGCTCAGCCCCGAGCCGATCTTGCCCTCCGTCCAGACGGCGCGGACGGTCGCCACTGAGGCGACCGTCTCGGCCACCGCGGAGTAGATGCCGCCGTGCAACAGCCCCAGCGGCTGTTTGAGGTTCTCGCGGACCTCGAAGCGAACGCGGGCGACCTCAGGAGTGAGCTCGAGCCACTCGAGGTCGAGGAACCCCTCGAACGTCCTGGACAGGTCGATGAGCGCGACCGGGAAGTCGGAGAGGTCCCAGGGCGACTCGCGCAGCCCGCCCTCGAGCGGGTCGCTGAGTGACTCGCCTTCGGGCTCAGGGCTGGCTGCCGAAGACAACGGACTTGGTCTCCGTGTAGTAGTCGAAGGCCTCAGAGCCATGCTCCTTGCCGTAGCCGCTGGACTTCCAGCCGCCGAACGGGAGCTCGTCATAGACCTTGGTGCGAGAGTTGATCCAGGTGTAGCCGGCCTCGATCCGCTCGGC
>JBAQGP010000625.1:0-2187 GCA_049287845.1 Solirubrobacteraceae bacterium
CCTGAGGGTTTCCGGCGTAGGTGACGTCCCCGCTGCCGCTGACCAGGACCGCGAGTGTGCGTAGGGTGTGGACATCGGCGTCGCCGCTTCCGGAGAGGTTGAGCTTCGCCGTCTGGGACACGACGTCGCTCAGGTCGAGGTCGCCGGATCCGTCGACGGCGGCGTCGAGCGCGTCGAGGCGGCCGTGAGCGTCGACATCGCCCGAGCCGTCCACGCGGACCTGGAGCGGGCCGCCCGCCAGCCCGGCCATCGACAGGTCACCGGACCCGTCGAGGCGAGCGCTGACCAGCGAGGGCGTGCTGACGGTGACGGTGGGGCCGTCGTGGCCGAGGTGCAACGTCGCATCCGAGTTGCGGTCCTCCACGACCAGGATCCCGGACTCCACATGCGTGATGACGTCACGGACACGGTTGCGCCCGCCGGCGACGGTGAGCGTGGCCGAGTGGCCACGGGTCACGACGACGTTGGCCGAGCCACGGAGGTCGACACGGTCAAAGGTGCCGACCGTTCTCGTCTGCACGGTGTGCGGGCCGTCATTTTCAATGCGCAGGCCGCAGGCGCTGACCGCGAGGGCAGCCGCGGCGACCGAGGTGAGGGTGAGAGTCGTACGGATCATGGGTGGCACGGTATGGCCGCCGAATCACCGCGACCATGTGGCACTCCCCCGAGTGCGGTGGGGTTATCCCCCGGGGCCCCGGCACGGGCAGCGGGGCGCACCAAGCCGGGCGCGGACCACTAATGTGCCGCGACATGGGCCAGGAGATCGAGAACCCGCTCTTCGCGCGCTTCTTCCATCGCTTCTGCGGGCGCGACCGCGGCAACGGTGAGCAGGATCTGCGACGGGAGATGCTCGCGGGAGCGACCGGCCGTGTGGTCGAGGTCGGCCCCGGCAACGGCATCAACTTCCCGCACTACCCGGCGACCGTCACCGAGGTGATCGCCATTGAGCCTGAGCCCTACCTGCGCCGCCAGGCCGAGAAGGCCGCGGGCGAGGCGCCGGTGCCGGTGCGCGTGGTGACGGGTGTCGCGGACGCGCTGGAGCTCGACGCCGGCTCGGTTGACGCGGTGATCGCCTGCGGCGTGCTGTGCTCGGTGCCCGACCAGTCAGCCGCGCTCGCCGAGTTTCGCCGGGTGCTGCGCCCGGGCGGCGAGCTGCGTTTCTATGAGCACGTCCGCTCCCGCCGTCCCGGCTTCGCCCGCTGGCAGCGGCGAGTCGACCCTCTGTGGACGCGCCTGTTCGGCGGCTGCCACGCCGACCGCGACACGCTGGCCGCGATCGAGCGGGCCGGCTTTGTCTGCGAGCGCTGTCGCGGTTTCCCGTTCCCCGAGAACGCGCGCCTGTACCCGGTGACGCCCCGCGTCCTGGGCGTGGCCCGCGCGGCCTGAGCCGGGACGTCAGATGCCGCGCAGCGCCCCGCCGTCGACGGCGAGCGCGGCGCCGGTGATGTAGGCCGCGCGCTCCGAGGCCAGGAACGCGGCGGCCCAGGCCATCTCCTCCGGGCGACCGATCCGGCCGGCGGGTACCGTGGCGGCGGCGCCGGCCTCCGCGTTCTCCATGGAACCGGCCAGCGAGGCCAGACGCTCGGTGGCGATCGACCCGGTGAGGAGCGAGTTGATGGTCACCCCATCCCCGGCCACCTCGCGCGCCAGCGTCTTGTAGGCCGCAAGCTGAGCCGAGCGCTCGGCGTTGGAGAGGATGATCGCGGAGATCGGCTCGCGGACTGACGTCGACGCGATGGCGATGATGCGGCCCCAGCCGCGCTCGCGCATCCCCGGCAACACGAGGGTGAGCAGCGTGATCGGGGCCAGCACGAGGGTGCGATGCGCCTGCTCCCATTGCGCGGGGGTGAAGCTGAGCGGATCGGGGTTGGCCGGCGGACCGCCGGTGTTGGTGACCAGGATGTCCACCGGGCCCACCTCCTCGGCAACCCGGGCGATCAGCGCCGGAGCGGCATCGAGGTCGGCGCTGTCCCAGGCCAGGCCGGCGGTTGCGCCGATGTCCGCGGCCACTCCCGCGATGCGATCCGCGTCGCGCGACGTGATGACCACGCGTGCGCCCTCAGCCACGAGCACCTCGGCGATGGCGCGGCCGATGCCCTGGCTGGCGCCTCCGACGAGCGCCACGCGTCCCGTGATTCCGAGGTCCACGCGCTGGACCCTACCTCTCGGTGCCGGTCACAGGCCCAC
>JBAQGP010000626.1:0-5280 GCA_049287845.1 Solirubrobacteraceae bacterium
TCGCCGTCGTGGGCTCGCGTGGGGAGCCGCGCGCGCTCGTCCAGGCGCGCGATGCGCAGCTTCATGAAGGGGCGGCGGGCGACAGCGCGAAGGGGGCGTAGCGGGCGGCGACGCTGGCGGGCAGCCGCGCGGACACGCGAACCCCGTCGGCGGTGTCCTCGCGCTCCAGGTCGCCGGCAAGCTCATGCAGCTCAGCCAGGCGTCCTCCCTCTTCGTAGGGGACCAGCAGCTCAACGTCGAGGAGGCGGCGCGCGAACTCAACCTGGATGCGTTCAATGAGGGCTGAGATACCCTCACCGGTCGCCGCGGAGATGAGCAGCGCCCCGGGATGGCGGTGCGCCAGCTCGGCGCGGCGATCGTCGTCGATGCGGTCGGCCTTGGCCAGCACGAGCAGACGCGGGGCGTCGTCGGCGGCAATCTCGTGCAGGACGTCGTCGACCGCGCGGGTCATCTCGTTGAGCTCCTCCTCGTCGACGGACGCGTCGGCGACGTGCAGGATGAGGTCGGCGCGGACCGTCTCCTCCAGCGTGGCGCCAAACGCGTCCACCAGCTGGTGAGGCAGCTTGCGGATGAAGCCGACGGTGTCGGTGAGCAGGTAGTCGCGGCCACCGGCACGCAGGACGCGCGTCGTGGGATCCAGCGTGTGAAACAGACGGTCGCGCACGGGGACGGTGGCCCCGGTGAGCGCGTTGAGCAGCGTCGATTTGCCCGCATTGGTGTAGCCCGCCAGGGCGATCTGCGGAAGGTGGGCGCGCTCGCGTTCGGCGCGCATCACCGAGCGGGTGGACCGGACGTGGGCGAGACGCCGCTTGAGCGCGGCGATCCGGTCGCGGGCCAGGCGGCGGTCGGTCTCGATCTGGGTTTCGCCGGGACCCCTGGTACCGATGCCGCCGCCGAGGCGCTCGAGGTGAGACCACAGGCCGCGCATCCGCGCGAGGTTGTACTCGAGCTGGGCGAGCTCCACCTGGAGCTTGCCCTCGGCGGTATGGGCGTGGGCGGCGAAGATGTCGAGGATGATGGCCGTGCGATCGATCACCGGAACGCCGAGGGCCGATTCCAGGTTGCGCTCCTGGCGGGGTGAGAGCTCGTCGTCGCAGGCGACGAGGTTGGCGTCGGCAGCGGCGATCTGCGCCTTGACCTCATCGAGCTTGCCCGCGCCCAGATAGGTGTTGGGATGAGGCTGGTCCCGGCGCTGCACCATCTCCCCCACCGCCGCCACCCCCGCCGTGCGCAGCAGCTCCTCAAGCTCGGCCAGATGGTCGTCCTCGCCCGCCGGCACCGCCGCAACCATCAGGGCTCGCTGACGCGCTCGCCCACGCTGGCGCGGACCATCCTGGCGCGCCGCGCGATTTCCGTTATCGGTGTCTCTGCTCTGACCCAACTACACGAGATGGTAGCCCGGACGACGGCCCCACCGAGGCGTTCATAAGCCCGCCCGCCGGCGTCACAGACGGCTCAGGCGTTGTACGGCCTCCAGCAGGCGGTCATCGGGCGCGGTGAGCGAGATGCGGAAGAAGCCCTCGCCGTTGGGGCCATAGGCGCCGCCCGGTGAGATGACGACCGCGGCCTGCTCCAGTACGTGCTCGCAGTACTCGGCGGCCGTGGCAAAGCCCGGAGGCACCGGCGCCCAGATGTAGATCGTGGCCTTGGGCGGGGTGACGTTGACCCCGGCCTGAGCGAGCGCATCACACACGAGGTCGCGCCGGCGGGCGTATACCTCGTTCATCGCCTTGACCTCGGCATCGACCTCTGGCTGGAGAGCCGCCGCACCGGCGAGCTGGACCGCCTCGAAATTGCCCGAGTCGATGTTGGACTTCAGCCGCCAGTACTGCTCGATCGCCTCCGCGTTGCCGACGATGGCCGCGCAGCGCCAGCCGGTCATGTTGTAGCCCTTGGACAGCGAGAACACCTCGACCCCGACCTCCTTGGCCCCATGGGTGGCGAGGAAGGAGGGTGCGACGTACCCGTCGTAGGTGGTCTCGCTGTACGCGTTGTCGTGGACCACGAGGAGGTCATTGGCGCGGGCGAGCTCGATCGCGGACTCGAACAGGCCGGCGGGCAGAATCGCCCCGGTCGGGTTGTTCGGATAGTTGATGAACATCAGCCGGGCGCGACGGAGGTGATCGGCATCGATCGCGGCCAGGTCGGGCGCGAAGTCCAGCTCGGGCTCGAGGCCCATGAGGACGGGCTCGCCACCGGCCATCAGCGGGCCACCGGTGTAGACCGGGTACCCGGGGTCAGAGGCCAACGCCACGTCGCCGGGATCCAGGAAGGCCAGGCTGAGGTTGAAGATGCACTCCTTGGCTCCGATCGCCGCCATCACCTCGGTGTCGGGGTCCAGCGTGACCCCGAAACGTCGCTCGTAGAACGCCGCTATCGCGCGGCGGAATTCGGCCCGGCCGCGGTTGTTGGGATACGTGTGCGTGCTGGGGTCAGCCACCGCACGCTGCGCCGCCTGGACGATGGGTGCGTAGGTGGGGGTGTCGGGGTCCCCGATGCCCAGACTGATCACGTCGATGCCGGCGGCGCGCTTCTCAGAGATCTTGCGCTCCAGCTGGGCGAACAGGTACGGCGGGATCTGGTCCAGGCGACTACTCGGTCTCATGCAGCTCCTTGACGAAGTCATCGGCGAGCGTGCCGGTGAACACCGGCACCGCCCAGCCGCTCAGGGTAACGCGGAGGTCGTCCTTCACCTCGACCTCCAGCTCCCCGCCGTCGAGGACGACCGTCACCGGGGATTCGCCCTCGGCCAGCACGTGCGCCACGGCCGCGCCGGTGGCGCCGGTGCCGCTGGCGGACGTCTCCCCCACGCCGCGCTCGAAGATCCGCGCCCGGATACGGTGAGGGTCCAGGACCGTGTACCAGGAGACGTTGGTGCGATTGGGAAACAGCTCGTGGCGCTCGATCGCCGGGCCGATCGCCGGCAGGTCAAGCGCCTCGAGCGTGGCCTCGTCGCCGATCGGGATCGCACACTGGGGGTTCCCGACCTGTATGTGCTGGAAGCGCCACTCACGCCCGTCGGCGCTGAGGGTGGCGAGCCCATCGTCGGGACCGGCGGGGTAGTCGGCCGAATGCAGGCGCACGCGGCCGATGTCCAGGCGGGCCGTCGTCTCCGAGGTGATCGCCGGGCGGATCTCCCCGGCGGCGGTCTGAATGGAGAACGTGTCGGTGCTCACCCAGCCGCGCCGGCGCAGATAGAGCACCGCCTCGCGGGCGCCGTTCCCCGACAGCTCGGCCTCGGAGCCATCGGGGTTGAAGATCTGCAGCCGGGCCACGTGACCGGGCTCGCCGGGCGGCGAGAGCAGCAGGACGCCGTCGGCGAAGACCCCGGTGTGCGGTGCGCACATCGCGCGCACCCGCGCCGGGGTCAGCTCGAACGGGAGCGCCTGCGCCTCGACGATGAGATAGTCGTTGCCCAGCGCATGCCACTTCTCGAAGTACACGCGGGCGCAGTCTATGTGTACCGTCGCCCCCGCCATGCTTAGGGAGCCGACCCGACCACGCGTGCTGGCGCGCCTTCAGGCCTCCACGCGCGCCCCCATCGTCGGCCTGATCCTCGTCTCGGTGCTCTCGCTGAGCGCCCGCGCCTTGATGCTCGACGAGCCCTGCCAGTCGCCCTGCAACACGGCGGGCGAGCACACCATGGTGTTCGACGAGGCCTACTACGTCAACGCGGCCCGGGTGATCGTGGGCATCCACCCGCCTCACGGCGACCACTACTCCAACTCACCGCTGGGCACCGACCCCAACGCCGAGCACCCCCAGGGGGCCAAGCTGATCGTGGCCGCCTCGATCGAGCTCTTCGGCGACGGACCGTTCGCGTGGCGATTGGGCAGCCTCATCTTCGGGTCGATCGCGCTGCTGGGCATGTACGTCCTGGTGCGCAGCGCCGGTGCGGGGCGATGGTCGGCCCTGGGGGCGGCGACGCTGATGGCGACCGACAACCTGCTGCTGGTCCACGGTCGCATCTTCACACTCGACATCTACGTGGTGGCGATGATGATCTGGGGGGTCGCCTTCTACTTACAGGACCGCCCTGTGCTCGCGGGGATCGCGCTGGCCATCGGGTTCTGCTTCAAGCTGGTGGGACCCTACGCCCTCGGCATTCTCGGGCTCCTGGAGCTCGGGCGCATGTGGGCCCGCCGGCGCGACCCCGACAGCCCGCCCGAGTGGGGGCTGCGCGCCGCGATCGGCCGCTTCGTGCCGACCGTGTTCACGAGCGTCGGGGTGTTCGTGGGGCTCCTGGCCATCATGGGGCTGATCACGACCCCGTATGCCGATGCGGAGGCCAAGCTCATCACCGCCGGCCCCTTCGCCCACATCGCGCACATGTTCAGCTACGCGGCCCAGCAGGTGAGCCCCGGCGGCCCGCAGGGGATCGCGTCCTACCCGTGGCAGTGGCTGGTGGACCTCAAGCCGATCCTGTATCTGCGCATCAACCCGTCGTTGCCGGCCCAGGGCCTCAACGCCATCCACCCGGTGACCGCCTTCTGGGGGATGCCCAGCCCGGCGACCATGGCCGTGGGCATGCCGGCGCTGGTCTTCTGCCTCTATCGCCTCCTGCGCCGGCGACGCGCCGGTCAGTCGCCGGAGGACCAGCAGCTGGCGATGCTGGCGGTGACCTGGTTCATCGGCGCCTGGGTGCCGTTCGCCGTGCTGAGCCTGGTCGACCAGCGCACCAGCTACCTCTACTACATGGTGATCGTGATGCCGGGCATCTACGTCGCGGCCACGTACGCGGCGGCGCTGGGCTGGCGGCTGGGTCGCCGGTGGCTGCGCGGTCTCATCGGGGTGTGGGCCTTTGGGGTGCTGGTCGCGGTGGTGCTCATGTATCCGTTCGTGGCGGCGTTCTGAGCCCGGCCGCGGCAGAGGGAGCGGCCGCGGCTCGCCAGGCAGTGAAGATCTGATCGGCGATGTCGGGTGCGGTGCGTCCGGTGCGGTCGATGACCGTGACGCCGGCGAGCTTGCGCATCCAGGTCAGCTGGCGCCGGGCGTAGTTGCGCGTGCGCCGCTTCATCTGCTCGACGTCGCCGCTGAGCAGGTCCTCGAAGCCCAGCGCCTTGCGGGCCGTGTCCGAGGCGCCCGCGTTGCGCGCGCCCCGGACCTCGTCCTCCACGCCGTCGGCGAGCATCCGGTCAACCCGGTCATCGATGCGCTGATAGAGCTGCTCGCGGTCCATGACCAGCCCCACGAGGAGCGTGGCGTGGCGCGTGCCGGCGGTCCACAGCTCCGATTCACCGGAGGGCGGCTCGAGGTCGCCGCTGTCGAGCAGTTCCAGAG
>JBAQGP010000627.1:0-1796 GCA_049287845.1 Solirubrobacteraceae bacterium
CCAAATCGCCGCCAGCGGCGCCCCCGCCTGGCAACAAACCATCATGACCGCCATGGCCCACTACGGCATGTACGTCAACGACACCGACGGCATCGGCACCATCGAACTCGAAGCCGAATCCGACATCTCCTACACCAGCCTCGGCGGCCCCTCCCGCCTCACCAACTTCATCAAGGCCAAGGGCGGGTCCTACTATGCCCCGCTCAACCGCTGGATCCTCAGCGGCCACTTCATCCCGGTCAATCGACTGCGCGTCGTCAGCCCCTGCTTCGCCCAGGGAACCTGCGGCGGCTCACCCGCCCCGACTTCGAACGCCCGCGCCCGGATCGTCGGCGTCGACAGCGTCGGGCACCTGGCCCGGCACGGTCACGGCACCGTCGCCGAGCTGCGTTTCTGACCGCGCGGCGGTTCTGACAGGGCCGGCGGCGCTCAGCGTCGGCGCGGCGCGGGGGCGGCGAGGGTCTCGTCGACCAGCTCCAGCAGCCGCGTCGCGTAATGCGTGAGGGTGAGGCTCCCCCACGCGTGCTCCCGGGCCTGGCGCCCGATCCGCGCACGCTCGGCGGGATCGCCCAGCAGCCGGCTGATCGCAGTCGCCATCGCCCCGGGGTCGCCCGGCGCAACGATCACCCCTGTCTCGCCATCCGTGACGTGGTCGCGCACCCCCGGGGTGTCGGTGACGACGATCGCCTTGCCGCGTGCCATCGCGTTGATGTACGTCGTCTGGCCGGAGCTGCGGTCGTCGCGCGCCTGGAGGGGCACCACCACCACTGCCGCCTCCCTCAGCATCTGGTCGTACTCGGCCTGTGGCTGAGGTCCGATCGTGAGGTTGGGAGCGATGGGCCCGAGCTCGGCCTCGGCCAGGGTGCTCGTGGCGATGTCCACCGGCGCGTCGATCCGCCCAGCGGCCGCGATCAGCGTGCGGTAATCACGCAGCGAGTTGCCACCGGCGAACACGCGGCCGTTGTCGGTCGACGGGCGCTCGTCCTTGATGGTCACCGCCCACGGCACGAAGCGGACGCGGCTCGAGCGCAGCCGCCAGGTGCGCGGGAAGCTCTGGGTCTCAAAGCTGGACGGGACCGCGAAGCTCGTGCGTGGACCGTCGATCATCCTGATCCCTGCCCGGTTGACCGCGGCGTCGAGACGGCCGTCGGCCTTCCAGGTCGAGTCGGCGACGATGATCGCCGGACACCGGGGCCGACGTCGCACCAGCGCCGCCGCCACCTGGTCTCGTCGCGCCGAGCCGTCGAGCACGACCGCGTCATAGCGGGCCGCCCGGCGCACGACCGCGGCAATCGTCGCCGCGTCGCGGTCGCCCGGGCGCAGCGTGTCCACGCGCTCCTGCCAGACGGGCATCGGGGGATCGGCCGAGAACAGCGTCGAGAGGATCCTGCGGCGCGCTCCGGACATGCGGGGCGAATCTAGCAACGGTCCTGACCCCCTCCCGCCCGGCATCGACGTTCGTCTACCCAGCGACGCGCCGGTCTGGTCATGGCGCCGGCCCGCCGATGAGCCCCAAGACGCGATGAACCGGGACCTCTTGACCAGACGCATTCCTAGACTGTCGGTACTGGTGCTGTCGCTGGCCATTCTCTTCTCCACGCTGGTGATCGGGTCCGCATCGGCGGCGTCGTCGGTGTGTGCGCAGGCGTTTGGTTCCTTCTCGGCGTCTAACTTCCCCAGCGCCTGCTGGCGGCCCTATGGCTCCAGCTCGCCGTTTAACCGCGCGCTGCCGGCCGACCCCACCATCGCGCCCAGCTCGGCCTCGATCATCGCCAACCTGACCAGCAACCACGTCA
>JBAQGP010000628.1:0-2013 GCA_049287845.1 Solirubrobacteraceae bacterium
GGTCAAGGTCGAGGGCCACGAGCAGTTCGCCGTGCGCGGCGTGAGCGCCGGCGTTTTCGTCGTCCAGGAGCACCAGGCGACGGCCCATCACTACGACCTGCGCCTCGAGGTGGACGGCGTGATGCGCTCGTGGGCGGTGCCCAAGGGTCCCTCGCTGGACCCGGCGGTCAAGCGACTCGCCGTGCAGGTGGCCGATCACGACATCGGACACAACCGCTTCGAGGGCGCCGGACACGGCGGTGGGGTGATCGTGTGGGATCGCGGGACCTACGAGCAGGGCGGCCGCGTGCCGTGGCCCGAGGCGCTGGACCGCGGCCACGCGGTGTTCGTCCTGCACGGCGAGAAGCTGGAGGGCGGCTTCGCTCTGCAGCGCACCGCTCGCGGTGAGCCGCCGCAGTGGCTTCTCATCAAGCGCCGCGACGAGCACGCCCGGGCCGGCTCGGATGTCGTCGCCGAGCGCCCGGAGTCAGTGGTGACCGGCCGGACGCTCGGCGAGACAATCGACGCCTGAGCTCAGGCGGGCAGATTGGCGAGAACCGTCCTGAGGTTGGAGATGTGCTGGGTGTTGACGGTGGCGGTGCACTCGGCGTCGACGACCCCTGCCTCGGTGCCGCCCTGGAACACGTCGGACGCGCTGAGGCAGTAGCGCCTGCGGTAGATCAGCCACGCCTGGTGACCGGCGACGAGGTCGCGCCGCGCCGAGTTGGAGTGCAGCGCACCGAAGATCTGCCGGTTGAGCGCGTTGATCTGCTTGTCGCTGCGCAGGATCTGGTGCTCGGCGCATCCCTCCTGTTGGAGCGTCGAGCGCTTGGCCGGCGATCCCGAGCAGGGCAACGGGGTGAACGACTCGTGGATGACGGGCGAAGCGAGCTTGGCCGCGTGGCCGTTGGACGCGGACGCCTGAGCCGCGCAGGTGAGCGCCACCGTGGCGCAGGCCGCGGCGATCGTGGCCAACGATGAGAACCTGTTGAACATTTCCAGCTCCCGGATCTGAGTCGAGGGTCGAGTCTCGGCAAGCTACCGATCCATGGGCGCTGAACAACACGTCGTGCCGCTGGAAACCTTGCGACTGATGCTGGAGCCGGTGCGTGTCGGCCACGCCGAGGAGATGGTGCCGGTGCTGGCCGACCGAAGCCTCTACGCGTTCACCGGGGGCGAGCCCCCCACGTTTGGCGAGCTCCGAGCGCGATACGAGCGACAGGCCACCGGGCGCTCTCCTGACGGCGTCGAGGCCTGGCTGAACTGGATCGTCCGCCGCCGCGACGACGGTCGGGCGATCGGCTTCGTCCAGGCGGCGATCTCCACCGACCCGCCCCCGCCCGCCCCGATGACGGCCGTGCTGGCCTGGGTGCTGGGCGTGTCCTTTCAGGGCCACGGCTACGCCCGCGAGGCGGCGGGCGCCGTGGCGGGGTGGCTTGCCGGCACTGATGTGCAGCGGCTGGTCGCCTACATCCACCCCGGCAACGCGGCGTCGATGGCGGTGGCCCGGGCGCTCGGCCTCCACCCGACGCGTGACCGGGTCGACGTCGAGGTCGTCTGGGAGCGGATCACCGGGTCTGAGTGACCTTGGAGAGCCCGCGGGGCCGGTCGGGATCGAGGCCCCGCTCGAGCGCGACGCGCCACGCCAGGCGCTGAAGGGGCAGGATCTCCAGGATGGGGAGGAGGTGCTCCGGCAGGCCGCCCGCGGCGATCGGCAGATCACCGTCGGCGCCGACGCGCAGGACCGGAGCGTGCAGCGCGGCCAGACGCTCGAGCGCCGGCGCCATCGCGTCGCCGCCGCGGCCCGGCGAGCTGATGGCGATGACCGGCACCGACTCGTCGATCATCGCCAGCGGCCCGTGGAGCAGGTCCGCCCCCGAGAACGCCTGGGCGCTGAGGTAGCTCGTCTCCATGAGCTTGAGCGCCGCCTCGCGGGCGGTGGCGTAGGAGTAGCCGCGGGCGGTGACCACCACCCGATCGGTGTGGCGCAGCCCTGCCGCGAGCTCGGTCAGGCGGTCCTCGGGCGTCAGGGCC
>JBAQGP010000629.1:0-7744 GCA_049287845.1 Solirubrobacteraceae bacterium
CCGCTAGCCTGACCGGCGCGATGCCACCTGCCGCCGCTCGCCTCGCCGGTCTGGGAACGACCATCTTCACCGAGATGACCGCGCTGGCCGTGCGGACCGGCGCGATCAACCTCGGTCAGGGGTTCCCGGACACCGACGGGCCGGGGGCGGTGATCGAGGCGGCCGTGGCGGCGCTGCGCGGCGGGGAGAACCAGTACGCGCCGCTGCCGGGCGTGCCCGCCCTGCGCGAGGCGATCTTCGAGCACCAGCGACAGTGGTACGGGCTCGAGCCCGAGGACGTGCTCGTGACCTTCGGGGCCACCGAGGCCATCGCCTCGGCGGTCATGGGCCTGTGCGATCCGGGCGACGAGGTGATCGTGTTCGAGCCGTCATATGACTCCTACACGGCGTGCGTGGCCTTCGCCGGCGCCACGCCCCGGTTCGTGACGAT
Source organism: Solirubrobacteraceae bacterium (assembly GCA_049287845.1). Lineage (GTDB taxonomy): Bacteria > Actinomycetota > Thermoleophilia > Solirubrobacterales > Solirubrobacteraceae > Palsa-465. Next base: position 431 of record JBAQGP010000629.1, read on the forward strand.
GCGCCCCCCGGACTTCGCGCTGGATCCGGACGCGCTGCGGGCCGCGATCACGGGCGGCCGGGGCCGGGTGCAGGCGGTGCTGGTCAACACGCCGCACAACCCGACGGGCCGGGTGTTCACGCGCGCCGAGCTTCAGATGATCGCCGACGCGTGCATCGAGCACGACCTGGTCTGTATCAGCGACGAGGTCTACGAGCACCTCGTGTTCGACGGCGAGCACATCCCGCCGGCGACGCTGGATGGGATGGCGCAACGCTCACTGACCATCTCGAGCGTGGGCAAGTCGTTCTCGGTCACCGGCTGGAAGATCGGGTGGTGCAGCGGCCCGGAGGCGCTGGTGGCGGCAACGCGGACGGTCAAGCAGTTCCTCACCTTCGCCGGCGGGACGCCGCTCCAGCACGCCGCCGCGGCGGCACTGCGCCTCCCCCACTCAGAGCTGCGCTCGCTGCGCGACGACCTGCGCGCCAAGCGTGACCAGCTCTGCGACGGGCTGGCCGCGGCCGGCCTCGCGCCGATCGTCCCCGCGGGGACGTACTTCATCAACGCCGACGTGGGGGCCGAGGCGGCGGAGTGGTGCGCGACGCTTCCGCAGCGGTGTGGGATCGTCGCCATCCCCACCAGCGTCTTCTACGACGACAAGGACGCCGCGCCCACGCTGGTGCGCTTCGCGTTCTGCAAGCGGCCCGAGGTGATTACGGAGGCGGCGCGCCGGCTGGCCGCGCTCAGCGGCTGAAGCGCCCGGATGGGCCCGTCCGGCTTGGTTGGCCCTAAGGGCCCTGAGCCGCCAGCGCCTGGCGCAGATCGGCGACCAGATCCTCGGGCGCCTCGATGCCGCAGCTCAGGCGCACCAGATCCGGCGGGACGGCGGCAGCCGAGCCCTCCACCGACTGGTGGGTCATCGCCTGGGGCACCTCGATCAGCGACTCGACGCCGCCGAGCGACTCGGCCAGCGTGAACAGACGGGTGCGCGCCGCGATCGCGGTCGCAGCGGGGTGCCGGAAGCTCACCATGCCGCTGAACCCCGGCCAGCGCACGTCCTCGGCGTCCGGCGTCTTGCGCAGCAGCTCCACAACGGCGGCGGCGCTGCGGGCGTGGGCCTCCATGCGCAGGTGCAGCGTGCGCAGGCCGCGGTGCACCAGGAAGCAATCGAACGGGCCGGGCACGGCGCCGACGGCGTTCTGGACGAAGCGCAGCCGCTCGTACCACTCCGGGTGGCGGGTCACCACGACGCCGCCGACGACATCGGAGTGTCCGCCGAGGTACTTGGTGGTGGAGTGCACGACGAAGTCGGCGCCCAGCTCCAGGGGGCGCTGGTTGGCCGGCGTGGCGAAGGTGTTGTCGACCGCGACCAGTGCATTGCGCCGGCGCGCCACCACCTGCTCGATGTCGACGACGTTGAGCAGCGGATTGGTGGGACTCTCCACCCAGATGAGCCGCGTATCCTCGCGCAGCGCGGCGCCGACCGCGTCGAGGTCGGTCTGCCCGACGAGGTCGTAGCGCAGCCCCCAGCGGGCCAGCACCTTGTCGACCAGGCGGTAGGTGCCGCCGTAGAGGTCATCGGGCAGCACGATGTGCGCCCCGGCCTCACAGGTGACGGTGATCAGCGCGTGCTCGGCAGCCAGCCCGGAGGAGAACGCGACGGCCTGCCCGCCCTCCAGCTCGCCGAGCGCCTGCTCGAGCGCGGCCCGGGTGGGATTGGCCGAGCGCGAGTAGTCGTAGTCGCCGACGAACTCGCCCGGCGCCTGCTGGGCGTAGGTGGAGGTCTGATGGATGGCCGGGATCACCGACCCAAACGACGGGTCGGGGGTGAGCCCGGCGTGGACCGCGCGGGTGGCGAAGGCGTCCTGAGGGTGATCGGCGCTCATATCGCCAGTGCCTCGAGCAGGTCGGTCCGGGTGACGAGGCCCTCGGCGTGGCCGTCGTGGATGACGAGCAGTGCCTGTATGTCGCCGGCGAGCAGCTCGACGGCCTCGCGGACCGGGTCCTCGCTGGACACCGCCGGGAAGGGCGCCTCCATCACCTCGGCGATCTCAGCGTCCAGAAGCGAGGGGTCCTGGGCGGCGTGCCTGAGCAGCCCTCGCTCCCCGATCGCCCCCACCACGGCGCCCGGGTCGTGCGCCGAGACCACCGGGAGCTGGGAGACGCGATGCTCGTGCAGCAGCGAGACCGCCTCGCGCACCTTGAAGTGCGGCTGCACGGTGACCAGCGTGGGGAACTCCCCGGCCTCACTCTTGCGCCGCAGCACGTCGCCGACGGTGAGGTTGACGTCTCGCTCGATGAACCCGTACTGGCGCATCCACGCGTCGGAGAAGATCTTCGACAGATACGAGCGGCCGCCGTCGGGGAGGATGACCACCACCATGGCCTCGGGGTCGTCGATCTCGGCGGCGACGACGAGCCCCGCGTGCAGGGCCAGCCCGCCCGAGCCGCCGGCGAGGATCCCCTCGACGTGGGCCAGCCGGCGCGTCGTGAGGAAGGCGTCGCGGTCAGAGACCGTGACCCACCGGTCGACCGACGCGGGGTCGAAGGTCTGGGGCCAGAAGTCCTCGCCGACCCCCTCCACCAGGTAGGGGCGGACGTTCTCCTCGCCGCCGGAGTAGATCGAGCCCTCGGGATCGGCGCCGACGACGACCAGATCCGGGCGGCGCTCGCGCAGGTAGCGCGCGGCGCCGGAGACGGTGCCGCCGGTGCCCACCCCGACCACGAGATGGGTGAGCCTGCCTTCGGTCTGCTCCCAGAGCTCGGGGCCGGTGGACTCGTAGTGGGCGCGGGGGTTGGCCTCGTTGGCGTACTGATTGGGCTGGAAGGCACCGGGGGTCTCTGCGGTCAGCCGATCGGCGACGCGATAGTAGGAGCGGGGTGAATCGGGCGGGACGTCGGTGGGGGCCAGCACGACCTCGGCGCCATACGCGCGCAGCAGGTCGATCTTCTCCCGCGACATCTTGTCGGGCATCACCGCCATCACGCGATAGCCCTTCAGCCGCGCGGCGATGGCCAGGCCCGTGCCGGTGTTGCCGGAGGTGGGCTCGACGATCGTGCCCCCCGGGCGCAGCCGGCCGTCGCGCTCGGCGGCCTCGATGAGCGCCACCGCGACGCGGTCCTTGATCGACCCGCCGGGGTTGAACACCTCCAGCTTGGCCACCAGCTGCGGGCGCACCCCGGCACCGATGCGCGACAGCCTGACCAGCGGCGTGTCGCCGATGGTGTCCAGGATCGAGTCCCCGATCCGAGCGGATGCTGTGTGGGGCTGTGTCACGGAATGAAATGGTGGAGCTGGCGGGCGCCTGGGCCTGGATGACGCCGGCCGCCCGACCCGATCGTACTGGTGGCCCGTCAGGGAGGACGGGCGCCGTCGCGCCGACGGCCCGGTCCTAATCTGATAAAGTCAATTGACATTGTGCGGATAGTTGATCCGTCGCGCTCCAGGGCAGTGGAGCCGGCGGGTCGGGATCGCCAGGTGCGCCCCCGCCGTCCGCGCAGTCTCTCCTCGACAGTGGGTCGGGTCGGCCAGGCCGGCCCGACCGCTGCGGGGACTCCTGGCACACTGGGCGACATGCTCTTCCCGGCCCTCGCGGACCCTGCGTCAGACCGCACAGCGCTGAGATTTCCGGACCGGTCGCTGTCCTACGCGCAGCTGCGCCGGGTGGCGTGCGGCGTCGCCGGGGAGCTGGACGGGGTGGCGCGGGTGGCGGTGCTGGCCGAGTCGCGAATCGAGACGGCCGTGGCGGTGATCGGCGCGCTCATGGCGGGCGTACCGGTGATTCCCATCAATCCCAGGTCCGGCTCCAGCGAGCTCGCGCACGTCGTCGGCGACGCCGAGCCGGAGGCCGTCGCCATCGCGCCAGGCAGTGACGTGCCGGCCGCGTTTGACGGACGCCGCCGGGTGGAGATCGACTTGGACGCCGGCACGGCGCAAGGTGGTCACGACGATGTCCCGCCCGCCACCGGGGAGCTCCCCGGCCTGTCCAACGAGCATCCGGCGCTCATCGTCTATACGTCGGGCACCACCGGGCGGCCCAAGGGCGCCGTGCTGCCCCGCCGATCGATCGCCTCAAACCTCGACGCGCTTGCCGAGGTGTGGCGCTGGACGGACGCCGACGTCGTCGCCCACGGGCTGCCGCTGTTCCACGTTCACGGGCTGGTGCTCGGGATCATCGGCCCGGTCCGGCGCGGCGGGACGGCGCACCACATCGGGCGCTTCTCGCCGGAGGGCGTGCGGGAGGCACTCGAAGGGGCCGGGACGATGCTGTTCGGGGTGCCCACCATGTACCGCCGCCTGGCTGACGCCGCCGCGGAGTCGCCCGAACTGGCGAGGGCGCTGGGCGGCGCGCGGCTCCTGGTCTCAGGGTCCGCCGCGCTGCCGGCCACCGAGCACGCGCGCATCGAGCAGCTGACCGGCCGGAGTGTGGTGGAGCGCTACGGCATGACCGAGACCCTGATGAACACCGCGATCCACGCCGGCGCACGCCCGGCGCCGGGGACCGTCGGGCCGCCTCTGCCCGGGGTCGACGTCCGGCTGGTAGACGACGACGGCGGGGTGCTCGAGGGCGCCGACGACGAGACGCTCGGCGAGATCCAGGTGCGCGGACCCAACCTGTTCCTGGAGTACCTCAACCGTCCCGACGCCACCGCGGAGACGATGCGCGACGGCTGGTTTGCCACCGGCGACATGGCCACGCGCACGGGCGACGGCTACATCCGGATCGTCGGTCGCCGCGCCACCGACCTCATCAAGAGCGGCGGGTACAAGATCGGCGCGGGGGAGATCGAGGGCTGCCTGCGCGAGCACCCGGCCGTCGAGGACGCGGCGGTCACCGGAGAGGCCGACGATGATCTCGGCGAGCGGGTGGTGGCCTGGATCGTCGTGCGCGACGGAGCCACCGTGGCGCAGTCCGAGCTCATCGACCACGTGGCCGGTCAGCTTGCGCCCCACAAGCGCCCGCGCGACGTGCGCTTCCTGGATGAGCTGCCGCGCAACGACATGGGCAAGGTCCAGAAGGCGCGGCTCGGGCAGAGCTGAGGCGGGGCGGGGGCGTTTGCCGGCGCCAGGCACGGGTACGTGGGTCGACGTCTGCTCCAAAGGGAGGCTGGGATGCGCGTGTTGAGGTTGGCCTGCGTCACGACAACGGTGATGGCGCTGGCCGCGTCGTCGGCCGCGGCGAGTGGGAGCTTCGTGCTCACGGCGACCCGCCCCGCCCCCGTGTCCGGATACGCGCCCACGTTCACCGGCAACGGGCTGCTCGGCGTCCGCGTGCCCGCGACGGGCCAGGGCTATGCGGGCGGGACCGTCCCGGCCCAGTCGGAGCTCGCCGGCTTCTATGCCAAGCCGACCAATCCGACGTCGGCCGGTGACGCCGTCCAACAGCGGGCCAACATCCCCACCTGGTCGACGCTCACGTTCGCCGACGGCGGGCAGCCGTTCTCGCTGAGCGCCGGCACCACGTCGGGCTGGCGCCAGTCGCTGGACCTCCACACCGGCGTGATCACCACCAGCGCGACGTGGCAGGCCCCCGACGGGCACACCACCAAGCTCAGCTACCAGGTGTTCACCGACCGCGCCAACGCACACCTCGGCCTGGTGGCGCTCACGCTCACCCCGCAATGGTCAGGGACGGCGACGGTGACCGACATGATCGACGGGGTACCGGCCACGCTCAGCGACGAGGCGGGCAAGGGCTTTGATGCCGCCGCCCACCAGACCTTCGTGGACGTCAAGAGCCAGAGCCTGGGGGTCGAGGCGGCCATCGCCAGCCGGCTGGCGACGAGCGCCAACGTGACCGCCACCACCACCGAGGTCGACGCGACGACGCCCCAGTCGATCGGCCAGCAGGTCAGCTTCCCGGTGACCGCGGGGCAGACCTATACGTTCACCAAGTACGTCGGGATCGACGACTCCCAGGACACGGCCGATCCCGTCGCCGCGGCGCAGGGAGAGGCCGCGGCGGCTCAGGCCGCCGGCTACGACGCCGCGCTCAGCGCCAACCAGGACGCCTGGGCGGCGCTGTGGAACGGGCGCGTCGATGTGCTGGGCAACAACACCGTGGCCACCGACGTCAACGCCTCGGAGTTCTACCTCTGGTCGGACACCCGCGACGGCGTGGACTGGAGCATCTCCCCCGCCGGCCTGTCCTCCAACGGCTACGACGGGCACATCTTCTGGGACGCCGAGACGTGGATGTATCCGTCGCTGCTCGCCCAGCATCCCGACCTCGCCGCCGGCATGAACGCCTACCGCTCGGCTCGGCTCACCGAGGCGCAGCAGCACGCCGCCGCCACGGGCTTTGCCGGCGCGAGGTTCCCGTGGGAGAGCGCGCTGGACGGGACCGAGCAGATCCCGCCGCCGGTGTCGACCAACAGCGAGGGCCTGTTCGAGCAGCACATCACCGCCGACATCGCGCTCGCCCAGTGGCAGTACTACCTGGTGACCGGCGACAAGGTGTGGCTGGCCACCCAGGGATGGCCGGTGATCTCCGGCCCAGCGGCGTTCTGGGCCTCACACGCCCGCCAGGGTGCCGACGGCGCGTATCACCTCGACAACATCACCGACCCCGACGAGGAGAACCCCAACGTCAACGACGGCGCGTTTACCAACGCCGGAGCCAGGACGACGCTCCAGGACGCCGTCGCCGCCGCCGCGGCACTGGGCCAGACGCCGCCGGGATCGTGGTCGCAGATCGCCGCCGGGCTCGCGCTGCCGACCACGGTCAGGGGCGGCACGCGGATCCATCCCGAGTTCGCCGGCTACGGCGGCCAGCTGGTCAAACAGGCCGACGTGACGCTGCTCCAGTACCCCTGGCAGCTCCCGATGTCGCGCTCCGTCGCCCAGAACGACATCAACTACTACGTGCCGCGCACCGACCCGACGGGGCCGTCGATGAGCGACGCGGTCAACGAGATCGACACAATCAAGCTCGGGACGCCGGGCTGCGCCGCCTTCGTCTACACCCAGCGCAGCTACGAGCCCTTCATCCGCGACGTCTTTGACCAGTTCTCAGAGACCAAGACGGGCGGCGCGTTCACGTTCATGACCGGGATCGGCGGCTTCCTCCAAGAGTTCCTCTATGGCTATTCCGGCCTGCGCTGGGACGCGGGCGATGTCCGGCTGGCCCCGGGCCTGGACCGCCAGATCGCGGGGGTCGTGCTGCACAACCTCACCTGGCGCGGACGGACGTTCCAGGTTGCCATCGGCTCCCACCGCACGACGGTGACCCTGCTCAGCGGCGCGCCCCTCCCACTGAGCACCCAATCGGGCGCGAGCACGGTCTCGGTGGGCCACAGCGTGACGATCCCGACGGCGCGTCCGGACCTCACCCC
>JBAQGP010000630.1:0-2156 GCA_049287845.1 Solirubrobacteraceae bacterium
CGGCCACATCGGGCACGAGCCGACGCCGGCGTCCGGGTCAGGTGGCGACGGTCTCGGCGCCGAGCTCGCGCGAGATCGCCACGTCGACCGAGTAATCGATCGGGACGACGATCACCGAGGGCGCGTCGAGCGTGAGCGCGTGCGCCAGGCGTAGGGAGAACTCGTCGGCGCTGGCGCAGCGCCACGCCGGCGCGCCGAAGGCCTCGGCGAGCTTGACGAAGTCCGGGTTGCCGAAGTCCACGCCGAAGTGGCGGCCGAACTTCTTGTCCTGCTTCCACACGATCGACCCGTACTGCCCGTTCTCCCAGATGACGTTGACCACCGGCGTCTTGAGGCGCACAGCCGTCTCGAGCTCCTGGCAGTTCATGAGAAAGCCGCCGTCGCCGGAGACCGTGACGACGTGGCGGTGGGGGTCGACCAGCTTGGCCGCGATCGCCGTGGGCAGCGCGAACCCCATCCCGGCCAGGCCGTTGGCGATCAGCACCGTTCCCGGCTCGTGGGCGGGGAACATCCGGCCGATCCACAGCTTGTGCAGGCCGACGTCGGAGACCAGCAGGTCGCCGGGCCGCAGCGCCTGGCGGATGTCCGCGAGCACGCGGGGTGGGCGCATGGGGAACTGCTCGTCGTCGCGGGCGTCGCGCAGCGCGCCGAACACGAGCTGGCGCAGGCGGTCGGACCCCTGCCCGTCCACCCCCGCGTTCTTGCGGCTGCAGCCCGCCGCCAGCCGTGCCAGGACATGGGCGATGTCGCCGATCAGCTCGACCTCGGGGATGAAGAACTCGTCGATCTCGGCGGCGACGGTGTCGATCACCACGATCTTCTTGTTGGCGTGCGGGTTCCAGTGCTCGGGCTTGTGCTCGACGAGGTCGTAGCCCACGGCGATGACCACGTCGGCGTCCTCGAACCCGGCCAGCTCGTAATCGCGCGCCTGCAGCCCGACCGTGCCGAGCGCGTGAGGGTCCTCGTAGTCGAGCAGTCCCTTGGCCATGAACGTCTCGGCCACCGGGATCCCCGTGGTGTGCACGAACGCGCGCAGCGCCCGGCTGGCGTGGGTGCGGATGGCGCCGTTGCCGGCGAGGATGATCGGGCGCTCGGCGGCCATGATGACCTCGGTGGCGCGCTGGAGCTCCTTCATGCCAGGCTCGGGCTGGACAGGAGCGCGGCGGGGGAGTGGCGAGGCGTCCAGCGGGCGCATCATCACGTCCTCGGGCAGCTCGAGATGGGTCGAGCCGGGCTTTTCGGATTCAGCCACCTTGAACGCCTTGCGCACCACTTCAGGCACGATCTCGGGGCTCGAAACCCGTGCATTCCACTTCACCACGGGGCGCATGATCGCCAGGAGATCGATGTACTGGTGTGACTCCTTGTGCATCCGCTCCAGATCGGACTGGCCGGTCAGCGCGACGAGCGGCGCACGATCCAGAAACGCGTCGGCGACCGCGGTCACCAGGTTGGTCGCCCCGGGGCCGAGGGTCCCGAGGCACACTCCCGCGCGGCCGGTCAGCCGCCCGTAGGCGTCGGCCATGTAGGCGCCGCCCTGCTCATGGCGGACGGGCACGAAGTCGATAGAGGAGTCAGCGAGGGATTCGTTGAGGTCCAGCGTCTCCTCACCTGGGATCCCGAACACATATTTGACGCCCTCTGCCTCCAGGCATTCCACGAAGACCTCTGACGCCTTGCGCTCGCTCATCACGCCACCCTATCTCACCGCTCCGTCCGCCCGGCTCACCGGCGCCACCCGCGGCCGCTGGCGACTGCGGGGTCTGCGGGCCCTGCTCATGGCGGTCGTCGTGCTGTCCGGTTTCAGCGCCGTGGCCCACGCGGACGGCACCTTCTTCATCCGCGGAGGCGGCGACGGCCACGGCATCGGGATGAGCCAGTACGGCGCCTACGGCTACGCGCTGCACGGCGCCGGCTACCAGGCCATCCTGGCCCACTACTACCAGGGCACCGCGTTGGCCACCACCAACCCGCGCCAGACCGTCCGCGTCCTGCTGGCGGTGGGACCGGCGTCGTTCAGCGGTGCCGGCGCGGTGTCGGGCTCGCGTATCCGCCTGACGCCCGCCACCACCTACACCGTGACGCCGGCCGGCGCCGAACTGACGCTGGCGACCGCGGCGGGCGAGACCGTCGGGACGTTCGCCGCGCCACTCACG
>JBAQGP010000631.1:0-6207 GCA_049287845.1 Solirubrobacteraceae bacterium
AACAGGCTCAGCAGATCGGCATGGGGTGGGTGGTGGACGCCGTGGTGCAGTTGGAGGTCGAGCTGGGCTTCGGTGTCGAGGCCGAGGCCTGATCAGCCGCCGGCCATCTCGCGCAGCGCGTTCAGCCCCGGCACGAACAGGTAATGGCCACCGCGCACGGTGACGAACTGCCGGTCGCGGCTGATGAACGAGGGTGGCTGGTGGCGGTCGCCCTGAATCGTCATGCGCACCGACGACTCCCCGGGATCGAGGCCCGCGGTGAGGAAGTCTCGCTGGGTCCCCAGGCCGAAGGTGTCCCCGCCCATCAGCCAGTTGCCCTGGACCTGCTCGAACTGGCGCTTGATGCTCGCGTTGAAGCAGACGAAGATGAGCCCCCGCGTGCCGTCAGGGTCGACGTAGGGCATTCCGCGGCGGATGATGCGGTTGCGCCGCGTGCGCTCGGTGCGAAAGCCCAACGCGTCGCGCGGGTTCGAGCGCCGCACGTGCGCGCCCAGCGGGCAGCGCACCCCGTGGGGGTCCTCGCCGTAGGTGAAGTCGTTGATCTGGAGGGCGTGACGAGGAGCGCCGTCATCATCGTCGGCGCTCTCGCCGGCGTACCGGGGTTGGCGGACGAGCGAGTCGCCGCTGGGCCAGCGCCCCAGGATCTTCGCCTTCAGCGTCGTCGCGGCGTCCGGGGCCTCGCCGGCATGAGCCCGGAGCCACTCGTCGAACACGTCGACGTGCTGCTCGAGCTTGCGCCACACCATGAAGGTGCCGTTGACCAGAAGAGGCTCGCGAGCTCCGGGGACCACCCCATCCTCGTCCTCGTGGCCCAGCACGAACTCGCCCAGCTTCACGTCGCGCCACTGCGCGCCGCCGACGCGCAGGCGGCCGAGTTGGACCCCCTCGCCGCGCCGTGAGCGCCGATCCTCGGAGACCTCCGCCAGCGCCGGCTGCGAGAAGCCGTCGTTGAAGCCGAAGTGCTCCCGGCCATCTCCCGCCATGTCGGCGCGCTGGTCGTGGATGACCGCCATCCCGGCGCGGCCCAGCTCGCCGGTCAGGGCGTCCGCCGCGGCGTTGCGCACGTCGATGGTGCATCCGTAGACGGTGAACAGGACGTGGATCTCCCCGGTCAGCGCAGGATCCCAGTGGTCGGGGTCATTGGCGCCGAGGTCGCCCAGGTGCGCGCGGGCGCGCGCGTACATGCCCTCGCAGAAGTCGGGATAGTTCTGGAAGGGGGCGTGGCCGACGCCCAACGCCATCAGACCGGAGTGGGTGAAGGCCGCGGTCAGGCGCGTGGCGGGCGTTTCGCCCCAGTCACGCTCGCCGGCGATCCGATCCTCGTCGAGCAACCGCAGCAGCAGCGCGCGAGCCCCGGCGGCGTCGCCCGCGCGGGCGAGCAGGTAGGCGGCGTGAGGATGGCGTGTGGAGCCGCGCACGATGTTGCCCTGGATGTCGTGGCGGACCCTCATCGCCGGCTCATCACGGCCCGGACCGCCGGGAGCTGGCGGAAGTCGTGGGCCAGCGCCGTCGGGTCCAGCGTCGCGGCCCGTGCCATCAGGCCCGACAGCTGTGCGCGCAGTGACAGCGCCCGGTTGATCTGGCCGACGGTGACGCCGTCCGGGACCGCACTCACGACGTACTGGCTGGGCCGCCAGTTGCGCTGATCGCACAGATAGCGCTCGAGCTCGACCGGGGTCGGTCCGTCCGCGATCTCACAGTAACCCCAGATGTCCTGCGCCTCTCTTGTCGCTGCCAGTGCGCGCACATACTGATGGGTGTCACCGTCAAAGACACTGCTGAAGAACAGGTATGGCCTCTCATGGGCAAGCTCGATCACCACGAACCGGGCGAAGTGCGTGGGAGGTAACACGCCGGTGAACGGCGACGGCTCCGTGGCGATGGGGCCCTCGCGGGTGGGCGGGCTGTCCCGCGGCAGCGCGTTCAACAATCGCTTGAGCTCATCGGCGCGACCGTCGGTGACCGGTGTGATGATCCCGACCTGACCCATCGCTACAGGAGTCGATGGACGTCGAGCACCAGCTCGCGCCAGCGGCGGTCGAACTCGGTGGCCGAGGCGCTCTGCGTGTCCGCCACGAAGCGCGTGACGAGGGGCTCCAGCTCCAGCGCCTGGGAGACGACCTGGGTGGATGCCCCCAGGTCGTAGTCGGTCCAGAGGTGGCCGACGCCGGCATCGATCGCGTCGACCCAAGCATCCAGTCCGCTGGTGGGGATGGCGCCGGGAAACCGGGTGGTCGCGCCCCAGATGCCCCGCCACTGGAGCGGCATGATCCGTCCAAAGTCCGGTATGTAGGTCTGGTCACTACCACTCCAGTTGGTCTCGAACAGCAGGTACGTGGGACGGCGCGCGTCCGGCCACAGCGTCCACCGCGCCAGTGCAATCACCTTCATCTTCAAGAGCGGGCGGATGAGGATGTTCGTCGTGTTACCGAACGCGAAGATGGCCAGCAGCCGTAGCCGCTGCCCGCGCTTGAGCTTGGTCACCGCAGTGACCGCCCCCCACCGGCGATAGGTCACCTTCTCGCGGGAGACAGGTGCCACGTCACGTCGCTTGCCCACGTCCCGTTAGCTTATAGAGTTGCCCCGAGGGCATGTGACCGTGACCGGATCCGACAGAGGGCACTATGACGCTGTCGTCATCGGCTCCGGGTTCGGAGGCGCCGTGGCCGCCTACCACCTGGTGGCGGGCACCGGGCTGAAGGTTCTGCTGCTCGAACGCGGCCTACCGTACCCCCCGGGCTCGTTCGCGCGCACCCCGCGCGAGATGAGCCGGAACTTCTGGGACCCCAGCGCCGGCCTGCACGGCCTCTTTGAGACGTGGTCGTTCTCCCGGGTGCGGGCACTCGTCTCCAGCGGCCTGGGCGGCGGCTCGCTCATCTACGCCAACGTGATGCTGCGCAAGCCGGCCGAGACATTCGCCGCCGACGCGGGCAACGAGTACGTGCGCTGGCCGGTGGCGCCGGACGAGCTGGACGCCGAGTACACCGATGCGGCGGCCCACCTGCAGCCCCACCCGCTGCCCAGCGAGTACGCCGAGCCGCCCCGGGAGCGCGGCGGCGTCGCCAAGACCCAGCAGTTCCTGGCGGCGGCTCGGGCCGGCGGTCTGGCGCCGTCGCTGGCGCCGATCGCGGTGACGTTCCGGGCCCAGGACGGCGAGGCCAGCGATTCCGCGCCGGCGGTCCCCGGCGTCCCCTTCGGCGCCGACAACCTCCATGGTCGCCCCCGCCACACCTGCACGCTCGTCGGTGAATGCGACCTCGGCTGCAACGAGGGGGCCAAGAACAGCCTGGACTACACCTACCTGTCGCGTTTCCTCACCGAGGGCGCTGAGCGCGCGCGCATCTTCACCTGTTGTGAGGCGACGGGCATCGAACCCCATGACGCCGGCGGCTACCGCGTGCACTACGTCGAGCACCGGGGCGCACGGGCCCGGGTGCGCCGGCGGCGCGAGCTGCACGGCGCTGGCGCGGAGCTCCTGGATCCGAGCACCGCCGAGGACTCCGATGAGTGGACGCGCAGCGTGACGGCCCGCGTGGTCGTGGTGGCAGGCGGGACGTTCGGCTCCACACGGCTGCTGCTGGCCAGCCGGCCGCGCCTGCCGCGGCTGAGCGCCCAGCTGGGCCGACGCTTCTCCACCAACGGCGACCTGCTCACGGTGGCGCGCGGGTGCCGCACTTCCGACGGCTCCTGGCGCGATCTGGACCCCAGCTACGGTCCCGTGATCACCGCCTACGCCGAGCACACCGTCGACGGGCGGCGGCTTTGGATGCAGGACGCCGGCGGTCCCGGGGTGTCTGCATGGGCGTGGCAGGCCGGCGAGCTGCCGCGCGACCTGTGGTCGGCCCGGGCGCTGCTGCCCAGCCTGCTGTGCGGGCGGCGCGGTGGGCGGATCAGCCGGCTGATGGCCCGAGCTTTGGGGTCGGCCGAGGCGTCCTCGGCGATGCTGCCGATGCTCACCATGGGCCAGGATGTGAGCGGCGGCCGGATGCGGCTGGAGGGCGACGGCCTGGCGCTGGACTGGAATCCACGAGGCGCGTCGCGCTCCTACTTCGAGTCCGCGCTGGGCCTGGCCGAGCGCTTTGCCCACAGCCTCGGCGGCCGCCTGGGACCGCCGCTGGCGGCCCGCTGGGCCCCGGGGCTGACCGCGCACCCCCTCGGCGGTTGCCCCATGGGAGTCGACGCGCGCAGCGGGGTCGTTGACTCCCACGGGGAGGTGTTCGGCTACCCCGGGTTGTTCGTCGCCGACGGTTCGATCATGCCCGGGCCCGTCGGACCGAACCCCAGCCTCACCATCGCGGCGATGGCGGGCCGGATCGGCAAGGCGGCGCGCGCGCGATGAGCCCGGCCCAGCCCACCGGCATCACATGGAGCGAGACGTTCACGGGCCGGCTCGCCTTCGGCCAGATGGACTTCAACCAGGCGATGCTGGCCGAGCACGGCGAGCCGGTCACCGCCGGGCTCACGGTGGTCATCCGCGACCTCGCCCGCTTTCTGGCTGCCCAGGCCGATGGCGGCATCCGCGACGCTGAGGCGCTTCCCGCCGCGGTCACCGAGGGCTATGTGCGCTGCGACGCGTTCGGCGGCGAGCTCACGATCCGGACGGGCACGTTCCAGGCGTTCGTGCCCGCCGGGCAGACCGAGCCGCGTGATGCCCTTCACCTGCGCATGCGCTACGAGCTCCAGCTCCAGGGTCCGCGAGGGCGGGAGTACGTGTTGGAGGGGTTCAAGCTGGTGGAGAACGATCCCGGCTATGACTCGTGGTCGGACACCACCACGCTGTTCATCCGGATCCGCCACGGCGACGAGGAGGTGGCGGCCGGCGTGCTCCAGATCAGCCCACTGGCGTTCTTGCGCCAGCTCACCACGTTCCGCGGCACCGGGGCGACACTGTCGGCGCGGCTCGGCGCAGTGACCCGTTACCAGAAGTACTTCGCCGCGTGCATGGCGCGGACCTATCTCGGTCCGCCGGTGGGCGGATCGCGACCCAGCTTCCCCCAGGATCGCCCCCGGCCGCTGTGGCAGGCTCCGCCCGAGGCGGAGTTCGAGCCGTTGCCCGGCACCCGGCTGGCCCGGGCGATCGTCGCGTTCACCGTCCCCGACCTCGACTTCCCGCTGAACCTGCACCGGCTGCGCCATCTCGATGCCGGCGGCCGGCCGGTGCCGCCCACACTCGGGCCGGTCCTGCTCGTGCCCGGCTCCGGGGTGCGCGCCGAGATGTACTACGCGCAGCCGGTGGGTCCGTCGTGCGCGGAATATCTCCTCGACCTCGGTTACGACGTCTGGGTGGAGACGTGGCGGGCCTCGATCGACCTGCCGCCCACCGACTACACCCTGGACCACGCGGCGAGGCACGACCACCCGGCGGCGGTGGAGAAGATCCTCGACGTGTGCGACGCGGAGGCCAACGACCGCGCCGGCGGCGCCCCCGCGGCACCCGTCGCCGTCAAGGCCATCGTCCACTGTCAGGGGTCGATCAGCTTCATGATGGCCGCCGCGGCCGGCTGGATCGACCCACGGGTGACCCACATCGTCTCCAGCGCGGTCTCGCTGTTCATCGATGTCACCGAGAGCACCTGGCTCAAGCAGCGCTTGGCCATGCCCCTGGTGGCCAGGGCGTTCAGCGGGCTCGACGCACAATGGGGAATCCGTCCCACCACGCCCGCCGCCGGACTGTTCGCCGCCGCCGCCAAGCGGATGGAACGCCCGTGCGGCAACCCGACCTGCCAGGTGGCCAACTTCATGTACGGCTCGGGTTGGGACGTCCTCTTCCGACACGTCGACGACGACGGCAACCCGTGGGTGGCCGACGCTGTGCACGAGTGGACCGGCCGCGAGGTCGGCTACACCCCGCTGAGCCTCATCGCCCAGGTGGCCGAGTCAAGCCGCCACGGCTACATCGTCCCCTCCCCCACGCCGCCGCCCGGCACCCCCCCGGCGTACCTGGCCACCCGGCCACAGACGGACGCACAGGTGACCTTCATCGCGGGTGATCACAACAACATGTTCCGCTGGCAGGGCCAGCACCGGGCGGCGCGGTTCCTTGACGAGTCGCTCGGTCCGGGCCACGCGGATTTCGTCGTGCTCCCGGGGTTCGGCCATCTCGACACGTTCTGGGGTCGAGACGCTCTGACCCTGTCGTTCCCGGTCATCAAGGCCGGCCTGGAGTGGGAGCGGGGGGGGCCGCCGCCCCACGAGGTCACCGGGCAC
>JBAQGP010000632.1:0-4665 GCA_049287845.1 Solirubrobacteraceae bacterium
GTGCTGGTCGGCGACGCCGATCAGCTGGCGCCGGTCGGCGCCGGCAAGCCGTTCGCGGAGCTCGTGGCATCAGACCGAGTGCCGGTGGCGCGGCTGACCCACATCTTCCGTCAGGCCGCCGACAGCATGATCGTCCAGGGGGCGCATGCCATCCGCGTCGGTGATCCGCCGTCGTTCAGCCCCGGCAACGGGATGAGGCGTGACCTGTTCCTCATCGAGCGGGCCTCCCCGCAGAAGGCCCTGGACGAGATCGTGTCGCTGGTCGCCGAGCGGCTGCCGGCCCACTACGAGGTGGACCCGGTCCGCGACATCCAGGTGTTCGCGCCCGTCTACCGTGGCGACCTCGGCATCGACGCGCTCAACCGGGCGCTGCGCGCCGCGCTGAATCCCGACGGCCCGCCCGTGCGCGGCGGGCGCTTGCGCATCGGCGACAAGCTCATGATGACTGGCCGCAACCTCCACGAGCTCGGCCTCATGAACGGCACCGTGCTGCGCCTCCTCGACGAGGTCGACCCCGATCGCGCCGCCGACGCCGACAGTGACGACGAGCCCGCGCTCATCCTCGGCGCCGAGGATGCGGTCTTTCGTCTCGCCCACGAGGAGGCCGACCGCCTGGCCCTCGCCTACGCCTGCTCGGTGCACCGGGGGCAGGGCATCGAGCTTCCCGTCTCGGTCATCGTCGCCCACCCCGCCGCGGGCGCCTTCTTCCTGCGCCGCGAGATGCTCTACACCGCCATCACGCGGGCCCGCCTGGCCACGGTGATCGTCGGCAGCCGCGAAGTCGTCGCCCGGGCCGCCCGGACCCCCGACACCTCACGGCGCTATGGGCGGGTGGCCGAGCGGCTGGCGGCTGCGGATCCGACGGCGCCGCGCGGGTCCCTCGGCTTGCGGGAAGTCGATCGACCCCGCGGGGCCTGATCATCAACAACGCGTCAGGAGCCGGTGTACGAGCAGCTGTTCGTGCTCGACGCGGGAGCGACTCCACTGCACTCCGTCTCGCGGAACACCGACCACTCAGTGTTCTGGAGGTCGAACAGATATGGCGGCAGCATCACCTGCAGCCGATCGTCGTAGTTGTAGTTCTTGAGGTAACCACTGCTGTTGACCTGACCAACGATCCCGCGGAACCACTGGATGATCGCCCCATGGACCGTCAGCAGCCCTTGTGGCATCCCGCCGCACTGGTAGTTATCGACGAAGAACGAATGCTGCAGGGTGAGGATGGCCGCGTCGATGGTCACATTGGGGTTGCTGGCGCTGCTCGGGCAGCTGCCGCTGACCAGTCCGTCGTGCATGACGCGCACGTGCTCGTTGGCCACCAGTCCTAGCGTCGCCAATCCCGTCGGGTTGGCCGTCCCCGTCGGGTTGCTGTCCGCGACGTTGGTGAGATTGCCGGTGACAATGATGTCGTCGGCGGCGTTGAGCGTGAGCGGGACCCCGTAGGTGCCCGAGACGTACAGATCGCCGCACGGCCCGTAGTAGTAGCCGCTGGTGTTCTTCAGATACGTCACGCTCTTCGGCACGTAGCTGGCGCTGCAGGCTGAGCCGCTGTTGGCGACGTAGATGATCGGGTTCTGGCTGAGGTCGATCGACTCCGGCGCGCAGGTTGCCGTCGATGACGACGACGGGCAGTTCTCTCCGGTCGCGACGTAATGGCCACTGCTGTCCACACCAAGGGTCAGAGTCGTGGTGCCGTACAGGACGGCACCGTGATTGTGCGCATCGGTCAGAAGGTTGGAGTTGTCGGACGGCAAGCTGACCGTCGGAGTCGGGTTCGGCTGGGGGTTGCTGACCGACGCGCCGTAGCAGTTGCTCGCCACGCATATCGCGCGGGGATCCGAGCTCCCGATCTGGCTGGCGATCGCGTCGGTGGAGCCGGGACGACCGAACACCGGCGAGTCGCCGGCGTTCACCAAGAACTGATCCTGTGTGTACATCGGACCGTTCATGACATCGCCGCTTACCCAGTTGATCCCGCATTCGCCCTCGAAGGAGCTCAAATTGCGCGCTGAGACGTCCTTGTAGAAGGCGCCGCAGTTGGAGTCGATGCTCGTGTCGACCGTCTCGTGGACCGTGTACCAGAGAAACGACAGGGGGCTCAAGGTCCGGAAGCCCGCGACAATGGTCCGCGACTGCGTGCCCGCGTTGCCCTTGAACTCCATCCGCAGCGTGCCGGTCGTCGGATCGATCAGGGTCCCGACAGGGCTGGTCGCGCTACAGGCGATCACCGGCTGGTACTGGTATGTGACGCCGGTGGTCGCGCCTGGCATCTGCACCGGGCCATTGGTCGTGTCGTTGGCGCAGGTCTCCCACCATGCCGATGACGACGAGTTGGTATTGAGGCCGTTCAGGTACGCCTGAACTCCGGCCTGAGCGGCGGCGTAGGCGCGCTTTCCATTGAGGTCGGCGCGGGACAGGCTCGCGTCTCCTTGCACCATGGTGAAGAGCGCGGCAGTCAGCAACAGCGTAATCATGAGCACGCCGAGTGCCAGCACCATGGTGAAACCATCTTCGCTGGCGACGCCCCGGCGGCGCGCGGCCCACGCAGTGGAGGAAGTCGGTTTCATTGGCAGGGTCCGTAGCTGCTCGCGCTCGACCCCGCCGGGATGAAGTCGGGCGGCGTCGTGAGGCGCAACGAGATCGTCTCGGTCACCGGAGCTCCCAGCGTCGCGCTCAGCGTCGTGTTGTTCAGATTCTGCGACGTCGGTCCAACGAGCATGCTGATGTTGACTTCGACGGCGTCGTGGGCGTCAGCGGTCGCGAGCCCGCCGGAGGTCGACAGGGGAAGGGGTGGCAGCTGCGCGCCCGTTAGCGGGTCGAGGTTGGCTCCGTCGGGGACGACCCAATAGAGGTTGCCGCTGCTGTCGGCGTAGGATTTGTAGGCGAAGTAGCGGAACACCGGGGTCCCGTCGGGAAGCTGACTGACGTTGCTGAGCAGGGTGGTCGTCGTGGGCGTGCCGCTCGCCGTCCAGCTGCTTCCGGTGCTGCTCGAGATGTAGGTGGCTGAGTACACCGTGTCGACCAAGGTGCGCGCGCTCGCGTCGAAGGCGATGTCGTGCCACACCGCCTGCGGCGTATCTGACGTCCCGTAGTAGCTGACGAAGACCAAATTGTTGTCGTCGCTCTCAACCGTGCCGCTGGCGGTCACCCCTTGGATCGGGGGCGCCCCATTCACGCAGGCGGAGTGCAGCTCGTTGTCGAGCTTCGCGAGCGCGGTCCGCGCCTGCCGGGTCGCGTCCACCCTGGTGAAGGTCCGCTGCGACTGCTGCATCGTCACGACGAGAACCGTCGTCGCAGCGACCATGACGACCAGCCCGCAGGCCATTGCCACGACCAGTTCGATCAGGGTGAAGCCGCCCTGTGCGCCGATGCTCGACACCTTGGCCGTGCCTGAGTTCAGCATGATCCGCTCTGGTTGATCGTCACGAGAGTCGGGGACGGTGTCGCGGTGAAGTTCGTGTTGGATACGGTCGGGAGCTGGCCGTACCAGCTCCTGTTGGTCGCCGGGTCGGTGTAGTCCACGCAGACCGTCAGGCTGCCTGCCTCAGGCGAGGTGGAGGTCGATGAGCCGGACGCGTTCGAACCCGTGCTGGCGGTGCTCGCGAACGGCTGCCCGGGGTGAGCGAGCCACCCGGTCGATGGCAGCGTCGGCCCCGGAGCGATCACCGGCGCCCACGTGTCTGTGCACGAGGCTCCCTTGCTCGCCGTGAAGGTGAGCTTGACAAGGGTCGGCTTGACCGACGCGCCGTTGTAGGAGTCAGTGAGATCGAGGAGGGGCTCGGCGACGTTCCCTGCGTTGGCTGCGCCGGGCCAGACCGTGTACTGGTCGCCCGCCGACGCCGGCGGCTCCTGCTGCAGGCATCGCCCCGCCCACGCGGTGTAGTTGTCCGTGTAGCTGGGCGTCGGCGTCGCCGATGTGTCGAACGGGAACAGGGGTCCGGTGCCCAGCGATCCAGCAGGGGTCGACGCCGTCGTCGTCTTGTACTGACTCATCTGGAGGGAGCCGCCGCTTCCCAGCCACGAGAGCCCGTCGGCCTCGCCTGGCACACCTGCAGCGGTCGTGAAGGTGGCCGTGATCGCCCCGGCATTCCCGATGTGGAATGGGTTTCCGAGCGTCGACGCCACGCTGGTCGTGCTGACGGTCGCGGTACCGCTGAGCGACGCCGCGCCACCGTTGACGTCAACGTAGCCCGCGTCCGAGATCGCTACGGTGTAGGCACCGGGCGTCAGCCCGGCCATGAGGGTGCAGCCGTTGACGTCGGTCGTCGCAGGAGCGGTCGGGCCGGTCGCTGTTTGGGTGTTGGGACCGGTCGCGGACACCGTTGCTCCTGACACGCCCTGACCGGCCTGGTCCTGCACCTGGGTCAGGAGATCGCCCGTCACAGGACGGCTCAGGAGCGATTCCACCGTCACCGCCGGGGACTGCTGGCTGAAACCTTCGCTCCAACTGACCGTCGAGCTGATCTTGTAGTAGGCGGCGGCGCTCGACGCGCAGCTCGACCCTCCACTGGAGTCCAGATAGCTGTCGGTCGAACTAACCGAATACGTCGATCCGTTGACGGTCACCGTGCGGGTGGTGCTGGACCCGTTGAGCTGGCCAAGTTGCTCGTCAGAGAGGCCACGCAGCCGCTCCTGGTCCTGTGTGGCCAGGTCATCGGCCTGAGC
>JBAQGP010000633.1:0-2404 GCA_049287845.1 Solirubrobacteraceae bacterium
GTTCCACACCGAGCGGGCGGCGTCGTAGCCGGGGCTGCCGGCGATGAGGACCTGGCCGTCGACGTGGAGGCGCCGGCCGGCGGACGTGCTGGGAGAGTGGGCTGTGGTTGTCATGGTCGCAGGCTCCCAGTAATCGGACCTCTTGGTAAGGTCCGTTTGCATGGCGGCTTCGAGTACCAATTCGTCACCGGTCTCGGAGCTGGTCGTCGAGCTCGACCGCACAGGCGGCGAGGCCCTGCACCACCAGATCGAGTCATCGCTCCGGCGGCGGATCCGCTCGGGGGCACTTCCCGCCGGGATCGCGCTGCCCGCGAGCCGGGCGCTGGCCGCTGAGCTCGGGGTGTCGCGGGGCGTCGTCGTGGAGGCGTATGCGCAGCTCGTGGCCGAGGGGTACCTGACCAGCCGCAGCGGGGGCTACACGCAGGTGGCGGCTACCCCCACGCCAACCGCCCCCATACCGGTGCCCACACCCCCATCGCCCGAGACGAACATGTCCGGAGCCCCCTGGTCCAGGCCATCCCGCCCGGAGGTGGACTTCGGCTATGGCCGCGGGAACATGGCCGCCTTCCCGCGCGCCGCCTGGCTGCGATCCGTGCGGCGCGTGCTCACCGAGACTCCCGACGACCGCCTCGGCTACCTCGACGGCCGTGGCGCCGTGGAGCTGCGCACGGCGCTCGCCGCCTACCTCAACCGGGTGCGCGGCACCAACGCCGATCCCCGCACCATCATCATCACCAACGGCTACGCCCAGGCGATCTCGCTGCTGCTCGGGCTGCTCGCGGCGCGCGGGGCCACCACGCTGGCCGTCGAGGATCCGTCCGCCTCCGACGATGCCCGGCCCATCGCCGAGGCACTGGGCCTCGATGTGGTGAGCGTGCCGGTGGGCGACGACGGCGTCCACGTCGGCGCGGTGGCGCGGCTGCGCGCCGATGCCCTCATCCTCACACCGTCGCACCAGTGGCCGACCGGCGGAGTGCTCTCCCCTGAGGCCCGCGCGGCGGTGCTCGCCTGGGCGCAGCGAACCGGCGCCCTGGTCATCGAGGACGACTATGACGCCGAGTACCGGTATGACCGCGCGCCGGTCGGCGCCATGCAGGGACTGGATCCCGATCGGGTGGCCTACGGCGGGACTGCGAGCAAGACCCTGGCGCCCGGCTTCCGCCTCGGGTGGATGGTGCTGCCCCAGGAGCTCGTCGAGCCGATGGCCGAGGCCAAGCTGCTCGCTGACCGCGGCTCGCCCATCCTGGACCAGCTGACCTTCGCCGACTTTCTCTCCCGGGGCGAGTTCGACCGCCACCTGCGCCGGATGCGCCCGCTGTACCGCTCGCGCCGCGACGCGGTGCTGGCCGCGCTGGGCGAGCACCTGCCAGAGATGGAGCCGGCCGGGATCGCCGCCGGCCTTCACCTGGTGGCATGGCTGCCCGCCGACCTGTCCGAGGCCGCGGTCATCGAGGCGGCGGCAGCCGAGGGCGTCGCCGTCGCGGGCGTGTCGCCCTACCGGATCGTGACCGCATCGCGCGGCGGGCTCATCTTCGGCTACTCGAACCTGAGCGAGCGGGCCATCGCCGACGGGGTTGCGCGGCTGGCCCGAGCCGTCGCCGGGCTGCGGCGGGACGCGGCCGCCGGGGCGGCGGCGGGCACCAATTCCACCTAGTACCGTCCTGTCTGGACATGGACTTCGGGTTTGACCCCCAACGCGCGCTGGACCAGCTCAAGAAGTTCGCCGCCGAGGCCCCCGCACAGATCGCCGACGGTGTCGGCCGCCTGGTGCGCGACACCCCGCCCGAGCGCCTGGACCAGCTCATGAAGTCACCGGCTCGCCGTGCCCTGCTCGACGGGATCTTCTGGCAGATGCCGCGCCAGCTGGACGCCAAGGCCGCGGCTCATATCAACACCGCGATCCGGTGGAACATCACCGGCCGCACCGACGACGCCGTCGACACCTACCTGCTGGAGGTCGACGCCGGCACGGCGCGCACCAAACGCGGCGCCGAGGGACCCGACCCCAAGCTGACGATCACGATGGACGGGGTGGAGTTCCTCCGGCTGATCAGCGGCAACTCCGACCCGATGGCCGCCTACTTCAAGGGCCGGATCCAGCTCGCGGGCGACATCATGGTCGCGGCGCAGCTCGCCCAGATCTTCAAGATGCCGGGCGGCGGCGCCGGGGCCGAGGACGGCGGCGGGACGGGCGAGAACGGGTTCGGCAACGGCGGCGGCGAGCTCGACGACCCGTCGTCGCACTGACGCCCCGGCCGCGCGCAGCGCGCGGCTACCCTCAGACGTGGTGCATGAGGAGAGGGCGTCGATCGAGCTTCGCGGGGTGGTCAAGCGGTTCGGCCAGATCACGGCCGTGGATGGCCTGGACCTCGTCGTACCACCCGGGGTCTGCTTCGGCCTACTC
>JBAQGP010000634.1:0-1993 GCA_049287845.1 Solirubrobacteraceae bacterium
GCCTACGCCGCCGAGCCCGCCGCGGCCCGCACCGCCCGCGCCTCGCGCACCCGATCGGTCTTGTCGAGCGTCACCTTGCGCAGGCGCACGGAGTGGGGAGTCACCTCGACGCACTCGTCGGCGCGCAGGAACTCGAGCGCCTGATCGAGCGACAGCTCGCGCTTGGGCACGAGCCGCACCAGCTCGTCGGCGGTGGAGGAGCGGATGTTGGTGAGGTGCTTCTCCTTGACCGCGTTGACGTCCAGGTCCTCGGCGCGCGAGTTCTCGCCCACGATCATCCCCTCGTAGACCTCGTCGCCGGGCTCGACGAACAGCGTGCCGCGCTCCTGGAGGTTGAAGAGAGCGAAGGCGGCCACGGTGCCACGCCGGTCGGCCACGAGCGAACCGGTGGGCCGGGTGCGCAGCTCGCCGTGCCACGGCTCCCAGCGGTCGAAGACATGGTGCACCAGCCCGGTGCCGCGCGTCTCGGTGAGGAACTCGGTCCGGAACCCGATGAGCCCCCGGGCCGGGACGAGGTACTCCATCCGCACCCAGCCGGTGCCGTGGTTGACCATCTGCTCCATGCGCCCCTTGCGCAGGGCCATCAGCTGGGTGATGACGCCGACGTACTCGTCGGGGGCATCGACGCTCATGCGCTCCACCGGCTCGTGGGTCTTGCCGTTGATCTGCCGCGTGACGACCTGTGGCTTGCCCACGGTGAGCTCGAACCCCTCGCGGCGCATGAGCTCGACCAGGATGGCCAGCGCCAGCTCGCCACGCCCCTGAACCTCCCACACGTCGGGCCGCTCGGTCTCGGTGATCCGCAGTGAGACGTTGCCGACCAGCTCGCGCTCCAGCCGGGCCTTGACCTGGCTCGCGGTGAGCAGCGAGCCGTCCTGGCCGGCCAGCGGCGCGGTGTTGATGCCGATCGTCACCGACAGCGATGGCTCGTCGACGGTGATCACCGGCAGCGGCTTGGGGTTCTCGGCGTCGGTCAGGGTGTCGCCGATCGTGATCTCGGGAATCCCGGCCACGGAGATGATCTCGCCCGCCCCGGCCTCGACGGCCTCGACCCGCTCCAGTGACTCGGTCACGTACAGCTCGGAGACCTTGACGCGCTCGATCGTGCCGTCATGGCGGGACCAGGCGATGGTCTCGCCGCGGCGGATCGTCCCGTTGCGCACGCGGCAGATCGCCAGCCGCCCCACGTATGGGGAGGCGTCGAGGTTGGTGACGTGGGCCTGGAGGGGATGGTCGGGTTCGTACACGGGGGCGGGGATGTGCTCGACGAGGAGGTCCAGGAGCGGCTGCAGGTTGGCGTCCGGCTCCGCCCACCCCGCCGGGTCAAGCGACGCCTGCCCCGCCCTGGCGTTGGTGTAGACGATGGGGAAGTCGATCTGGGACTCGTCGGCGTCGAGATCCAGGAAGAGCTCGTAGACCTCGTCGACGACCGCGTCGATGCGCGCGTCGGGACGATCGACCTTGTTGACCACGAGGATCACCGGCAGGCGCGCCTCGAGCGCCTTGCGCAGGACGAACCGCGTCTGGGGGAGGGGCCCCTCGGAGGCATCGACGAGCAACAGCACGCCGTCCACCATGGTCAGGCCGCGCTCGACCTCCCCGCCGAAGTCCGCGTGACCAGGGGTGTCGACGATGTTGAGCTTGACCCCGCCATAGCGCACGGCGGTGTTCTTGGCCAGGATCGTGATCCCCTTCTCGCGCTCGAGGTCCATCGAGTCCAGCACGCGCTCGGCCACGTCCTGGTTGGCGCGGAAGGCGCCGGACTGCCAGAGCAGCGCGTCCACGAGCGTCGTCTTGCCGTGGTCGACGTGGGCGATGATCGCGATGTTGCGGATGTCGGATCTGATTGCCATGCGCGCCGGTTGAGGTTAGTCTGCCCGGCGTTGGACCCCTGCCCGCGCTGGCCGCGCCCGTCGGTCGACCACGTGCGGCACCCCACTGGCGTATCCGCAGCTCCAGGAGCGCCGACTCCGCGGCGCGGAGAGCGTTCAAC
>JBAQGP010000635.1:0-1633 GCA_049287845.1 Solirubrobacteraceae bacterium
GATCAGAGCCGGTCGCGCGTTGACCAGCAACAAAGCACCGAACAGCCGGGTCGGTGAACGCGTGAGCACTCCGATCAACGCCGCGTAGCCAACCGACACCGGGCTCAGCAACCCCAGGTAGCGGTCCAATGATGTCCTCGGTTCAGCCACCGGACGCTCGCGCACGACGAAGGGTCGATCGGCTCGCAGCTCGACCACGAAGGGGCCCCCGTAGACCCGCGCGCCCCCGGGGATCAGCTCTCCGGGACCGATCGGTCGCGGTAGCCCATCACGGGCGATCATCGTGCCGGCTCCCTCGACCACCGCGCCGGCTAGGGGACAGCGTTCGCCGGCGACGATCCGGACCGTCTCGCCGGCAATCGGTTCCGGCGTCGCCTCCAGCCGATCCTCGTAGCGGCACCACGCCGCTCGTCGCGCCCGGACCTCAGTCAGCAAGCGCAGCGCGCCGGCTCCGGAGACCGCGAGCCCCAGTGGGCTTCCGGCGAAGGTCAGGCTGACCACGTGAACCGCGCTGAGCGCGAGCAGCGAACGGTCAGCGCCCAGAACCTGACGCAGTCCGCGCCGCAGCGGCGGCAGACCTTCGAGGATCCCGACCGCCGCGGCAATCGCCACTGGCCCCGAAGAACTGCTCGGCGGCCCGTGCATTCCGGAGAGTCTTCGGACTCCGAGCAGGCCGAGTCCCAAGGCCGCCCCGGTCGTCCGGGCCGCGCTCTGGATCAGCGGTGCCGGATCGAGGGGATGAGAGGGAGAATCAGTACCAGGAAGCTCCGGCAGCTCCATCCCGGCGACCTGCGCGATCAGATCCTCGACGTCGATCTGGTGCTCATCGAACTCGATCAGCACCCGTCCGGTCAGCCGACTGACGCTCACTCGCGACACGCCCGGGCGACGCCGCAGGCTCCCAACCAGCCGCCGCGCCAGGTCACCGTCGCGATCCAGACCGCGTACCGCGACCCGCGCCCGGCTGAGCATGCCCACCCGCTCACGAACGACCCGGTGGCTGGCGAGCATGTCAGCGACCTCGTGAGCGGAGACGAGCCGATCGCGCGGGCTGGCGCCAGGCTCGGTGGGCAGCTCGCGGGGCGAACCAGTTCCGCCCCCGCCCCCGTCAGGCGCAATGTTTGCGGCCGCGGACGCCTCTGCCACCCGGACCAGCAAGCGAGAGGGATCCACCCGTGCCTGGTCATACTCGATCAACACGTTCTGGGTGGTCGCGTTGGCACGTGCCGAACGCACCCCCTCCAAGTTGCGCAGGCCAGCCTCTATCAGGGCCGGATTCGACCCCTGCCAATCACCTACGTGAACGCGAACGCGACCCGGACAGGCGCGAAGCACGCGTGGCGCGCTGGCCACGCTCACGTACGGCGATCCGCGTCACGCCGGAGACGCGAGTTCTGCTTATGCATGGCGGCGGCTTCCCTCCGACTGCGCGGCGCTAGCCTCGCGACCGGCTCTGGGCTTCCGCCCAGACATCCTCGATCTCCTCGCGGGCGCGCGCGAGACAGCGCGCGACGAAAACACTTGCGCGAGCAGCCGCGTCCTCGACGATCCGTTCGGCTTCCTTGACCTTCGCCTCGGCCCGCTGCTGGTCACTGGTCATGCGACGACCGAGCTACGAACTCGAGGATGCGGA
>JBAQGP010000636.1:0-3620 GCA_049287845.1 Solirubrobacteraceae bacterium
GACAGGCGCGGCGGACCGCCGGCCAGGATGGCGATGCCCGATGCGGCGATGGCCACCGGGTGACGCAACCCGGGCCGGTAGGTGATGTGCATGTCGGCGAGGCGCGGCGAGCGGACGTCCAGCACAACGGCCGCGTCCTCGCCGTCGCGGACGGTCAGAGCCGCGGTGGCGGTGAGGTCGTCGGCGAGCGCCTGCAGCAGCGGCCCTGCCACCTCCTGGAGTCGCGGCTGCACCCGGCTGGCCAGCTCCACCAGGCCCGCGCCGAGGTAGTAGCGATCGCCAGAGCGGCGGAGCAGCCGTTCGGAGAGGTGGGCGCCGAGCAGGCGGTAGATGCCGGCGCGGTGGGTGCTGAGCGCATCGGCCAGCTCGGACACGGTCATGCCCTCGGGGTGGTCGGAAAGGACGCGCAGGACCCGCAGACCGCGCTCGAGGGTGAGAGACGACGACGATGACGATGACCTGTGCACCAGGCCAGCCAGTGTACGCTATCTGTACGCCGCGCACGATAGTCGTGCTATAACGAACCGGGCCGTATCCACGATCAGGAGAGGGAAGTCATGGCAGCGCGTACCGGCAGCGAGTACATCGAGCGCCTGGCGGCGTCGACCCCGACCGTCCAGATCCACGGCGAGACCGTCACCAGCGGGATCCCGGACCATCCCGCGTTCCGCAACGTCGTGCGGAGCTACGCACACCTCTATGACCTTCAGCACGATCCGGAGTACCGCGACATCCTCACCTACGAGTCGCCCACCACCGGCGACCGGGTCGGCACCTCGTTCATGGTCCCACGCACCGCCGAGGACCTGGTCAAGCGGCGCGAGATGATGAGCACGTGGGCGCGGGTGTCCCACGGCTTCCTGGGCCGGACGGGCGACTACCTGAACGCGTGCATGATGGCGCTGAGCGAGGCCGGCGAATGGTTCGCCCAGGCCGACAGGGCCTACGGCGAGAACGCCCGGCGCTACTACGAGAGGATCCGGGAAGAGGACCTCCTGCTCACCCACACGCTGATCCCGCCCCAGCACAACCGCAGCCTGCCGCCCGCCCAGCAGCTCGGTGGTGAGATCTCGGCCCAGATCGTCTCCCAGGACGACAGCGGGATCGTGGTGCGCGGCGCCCGGCTGCTGGCCACGATCGGGCCCTTCGCCGACGAGCTGCTGGTGTTCCCCTCCACGCTGCTGCGCGGGCGGCCCGAGGACGCCCCCTACTCCTACGCGTTCGCGATCAACTGCGACGCGCCCGGTCTGCGCTTCCTCTGCCGCGAGTCCGCCGACTACGGGCGCGGCCACTTCGACCATCCGCTGGGCTCGCGCTTTGAGGAGATGGACGCGGTCGTGATCTTCGACGACGTCAAGGTCCCGTTCGAGCGCTGCTTCATGCTCGGCAACCCTGAGCTGTGCAACGGCCTCTACACGCAAACCGGCGCGATCAACCACATGACCCACCAGGTGACCGCGCGCACCACCGCCAAGACCGAATTCATGCTCGGCCTGGTCACACTGCTCACCGAGGCCATCGGCATCGAGCAGTTCTCACACGTCCAGGAGAACGTGGCCGAGGTCATCGTCGCCCTGGAGGGCATCCGCGCCTTCGTCCGCGCGGCCGAAGCCGACGCGACCGTCAACGACTACGGCGTGATGACGCCGCGGTGGGAGCCGCTCAACGCCGCGCGCAACTGGTACCCCAAGCTCTACCAGCGCTTCCCGGAGATCCTGCGCAAGCTCGGCGCGTCCGGGCTGATGGCGCTTCCCACCGAGGCCGACGTCGCCGGCCCCGCCCACGACGACATCGCGCGCTATCTGCAGTCCGCGACGCTCACCGGCCCCGACCGCGTCAAGCTGTTCCGCCTGGTGTGGGACACGTGCATCTCGGCGTTCTCGGGACGCCAAGCGCTCTATGAGTACTACTTCTTCGGCGACCCGGTGCGCATGGCGGGCGCACTGGTGAACAGCTATGACCGCGCGCCCTACCGCGAGCGCGTGCAGGCGTTCCTGGACCAGGACTGAGCCGCGGGGCCTGCCACACTCGCCGCGCGATGAGCGCCAACAGCGACAGGACGCGAACGTTCAGCTGGCAGGACCCCCTGACCGGAGCGACTCTCGCTCGGGAGCGCAGCGGCATGGAACTGCTGCAGGCCGTCCTGGACGGGGCGGTGGCGCTGGCACCGATCTGCGACCTGCTGGGCATGAGGCTCCTCGAGGCACAGGAGGGCCGGACGGTGTTCGCGCTGGAGCCAGCGGAGTGGATGTATAACCCGATCGGGTCCGTGCACGGTGGGATCGCCGCGACCATTCTGGACTCGTGCATGGGCTGCGCGATCCACAGCACGCTCCCGGCCGGCGTCAGCTACACCACGAGCGATCTGCAGGTCCGCTACTCGCGTGGGATGACCGTCGACACCGGCCGCGTTGTGGCCGAGGGCACGGTCGTGCACGCCGGGCGCCGCCTGGCCACCGCCGAGGGGCGACTCACCGCGGAGGCGACGGGCAAGCTCCTCGCCCACGCCACCACCGGCTGCATCCTCGTCAGCTGAGCGGCTCTGCCCCCCGCGCACTGGGGTGCAGGAACGGCACGGTCGCCGGCTCCCATCCGGCGCGCAGCACGTCGACCAGCGAGGGCGGCGTGAGCACCACCGCGCTGGCGCCGCGGGGGCGCAGTCGCCGCTCGGCGACGTAGCCGGCCGGCGTCCACTCCAGGAGCTCGTCGCCCAACACAAGCCACGGCCGATCCTCGCAGAGGACGAACGTCCCGTCGGGTAGGCCGTCGCACGCCATCTCGTGGCGGCGCTGCCCCCGCGTCTGCGGGTCCACCCGCTCTGCGTGTAGCTGCAGATCCATGGCGTCGGCCCCGACCTGCCCCGGATGCAGCCGCTGCCAGATCTCGCTGAAGCGGCGGTAGTCCTGAAAGCGGCACTCGCCGCACGGCCGGTGGCCCGCAGCGAACGCCGTGGCCTCGTCGGTGAAGAACAGCTCGGTGTAGCGGCGGGGCGCCATCAGCGGCCGGCGCCGGCGTCCCTTGAACTCCAGGCGGCAGGCGATCCACCGGCGCACGCCCCAGCGGCGGCGGATGTCGCCGTGTGCGTCGACGAGCACCCCGCGGTTGGCATAGACCAGACCGCGCGCCGGGTCGGCAATCACGTCTCCCAGCGGGGTCGCTCGGTTGCGCAGGGGCATCGCGCCGACGCTACCCGAGTCGCGCCTCCTCCAGATCCAGGTCGCGCTGTAGCGCCGCAACCGCAAGCAGGATCACGGCCGCGACAGCGAGGATGATCATCAGTGGCCCGGAGGCCACTCACCAGTCGTGCCTCACCGGCGACGGCGCCCGCTAGGTCCAGGGGAGTTGGGACCGCCTCCCCCAATACTGCGCGGGGTCCTCGGCCAGGGCCGCCAGCCGCTCCCACGCCCCGCCGGGAACCGTGACGTCGAGCGCGCCCAGGTTGCTCGCGAGCATCTCCACGGTCGAGGCGCCGCTCAAGACCACGTCGACCCACGGCTGCGCCAGCACGCAGGCCAGCGCCAGCGCGTCGGCAGCCACGCCCAGCTCATTGGCGATCTCCATCAGCGCCGGCGCGTCGCCGCGATCGGTGAGCCGCCCGTTGGCCACGCCCTCCTTGACGA
>JBAQGP010000637.1:0-4995 GCA_049287845.1 Solirubrobacteraceae bacterium
ACCAACACCGCCGTGCTGGACCCCACCACCGGCCTGCAGACCGAGATCAACGAGCGCGGCCCGGCGGTCTCGTCCCAGGAGCTGGAGCTGTTTCGCGAGAAGCTGCTCTATCTGGCCCAGGGGGCGAGCATCTGCGTCTTCGCCGGCAGCCTGCCCCGCGGGATCGAGACCGACATCTACTTCTCGCTCATCCGCGAGGTCCGGCGTCTCGGCGTGACCACGATGATCGACACCGACGGCGAGCCGCTCCGGCTCTCGATGCGGGCTGAGCCCGACATCGTCTCGCCCAACGAGCTGGAGGCCGAGGAGCTCGTGGGACATGAGTTCAATGACGCCGTCGACCGCGCCCAAGCCGTGGTGGAGATGACCCGGCTGGGCGCCCACGAGGCGATCATGACCGTCTCGGACGGGTGCTACGCGCGCATCTTCGAGTCCGGCTCGCCGGCGCTGTACCGAGTTCGCATCGCCGAGCAGGAGGCGCGGTCGGCGGTGGGCTCGGGCGACGCGTTTCTGGCCGGCTATGTCTGCGCGCGCTACTGCGAGCGCGATCCGGCCGAGTGCCTGCGCTTCGGGGTCGCCTGCGGGGCCGAGTCGACGCTGCACTTCGGGGCCGGCATCCTGGATGCCGCGCGGGTCGATCGGCTGCTGGGCGAGGTCGAGTCCGAGCGCGTCGAGATCGGCGCTGAGATCGGCTGAGGCGCCGGTCAAAGGTCCTCTCGGAGCCCGACGTGCGCGGCGGGTGCCGAGATGACCTGGAATCCAACACCGCAACCTCCGCTCTTAATCGCTCTGCGACGGCGTCTGGAGGGCGATTTCCCACTGCTAGGATCGACCCCCCGAGGGCGGCCGCCGCCGCCTCGCCGAATCGTCCGCCGCGAGTTCTAGGATGCGTGAATGGAAGTAGAGATCGGTCGCGGAAAGAAGGCTCGCCGCGCATACGGGTTCGACGACATCGCCATCGTCCCTTCACGACGAACGCGTGACCCTGACGATGTCGACATCTCGTGGACCCTGGGTCCGTACCGGTTCGAGCTGCCACTGCTCGCCGCCGCGCTGGACGGCGTCGTCTCGCCGGACACCGCGGGCCTGATCGGCAAGCTCGGCGGGCTGGCCGTCCTCAACCTCGAGGGCATCTACTGCCGCTACGAGGACGCCGACACCCAGCTGGAGCGGATCGCCACCTTCTCGCCGGACATCGCCACGCGGGAGATGCAGGACATCTATCGCGAGCCGGTCAAGCCGGAGCTGATCGCAAAGCGCATCGAGGAGATCAAGGCCCATGGCGTGGTCGCCGCGGCGTCCCTGACTCCCCAGAAGGTCCGCGCGCACTACGAGACAGCGCTGGAGGCGGGGCTGGACATCCTCGTCATCCAGGGCACGGTGGTCTCCGCCGAGCACGTCTCACGCGACGAGTCCCGGCCGCCGCTGAACCTCAAGGAGTTCATCCGCGAGCTGGCACCGACGCCGGTCGTCGTGGGCGGTTGCGCCTCGTATCACACCGGACTTCACCTCATGCGCACCGGCGCCGCCGGGGTGCTCGTCGGCGTGGGCCCGGGCGCGATCTGCACCACCCGCGGGGTGCTGGGCATCGGTGTTCCCCAGGCCACCGCGATCGCCGATGTGGCCGCCGCCCGCTCCCAGCACATGCTGGAGACCGGCGACTACGTCAAGGTCATCGCCGACGGCGGCATGCGCAATGGCGGGGACATCGCGAAGGCGATCGCGTGCGGCGCCGACGCGGTCATGCTCGGCTCGGCTCTGGCCCGCGCCTACGAGTCGCCTGGACACGGCTACAACTGGGGCATGGCCACATTCCATCCGACGCTGCCGCGCGGCACCCGCGTCGCCACCAAGCAGAACGGCACGCTCGAGGAGATCATCAAGGGCCCGGCGCGCGAGAACGACGGCACCTTCAACCTGATGGGTGGCCTGTGCACCTCCATGGCCACCTGCGGGTATCGCGACATCGCCGAGTTCAACCGGGCCGAGCTCATGGTCGCTCCCGCGTTGCAGACCGAGGGCAAGCAGCTCCAGCGCGAGCAGGGTGTCGGCATGGGGGCCGGCAGCCGGGGCGCGGCCGTGGGAGTCGCTGATTAACCCGTCGCCGTCCGCCGCCGCGGCGCTCGACACCCTGGAGGAGTCGAGTTCCGTGCGCGGGGCGCCGGTCGATGACGGGCTCGAGGGTGTCCGTGCCGCCACCGACGAGGTGGTGGTGCTCGACTACGGCGGCCAGTACTCGCAGCTGATCGCCCGGCGGGTCCGCGAGTGTGGGGTCTTCTCCGAGCTCCTGCCCTACCACGTCGGCGCCGCCGAGGTGGCGCGGCGGCGGCCCAAGGGCGTGATCCTGTCGGGCGGCCCCGCGTCGGTGTACGCCGACGGCGCACCGTCGCTGGAGCCCGCCCTGCTCGAGCTGGGCGTACCCGTGCTCGGCATCTGTTACGGCATGCAGCTCATCGCCCTGGAGTTGGGCGGCCGGGTCCAGGGAGCCGAGGTGGGGGAGTTCGGCCGCTCGCAGCTCACGGTCTCGGAGCCGGGGCGGCTGCTGGCCGGCACGCCGGCCGAGCAGACCTGCTGGATGTCTCACCGCGACACCGTGTTCGCAGCGCCGCCGGGGTTTGCGCCGCTGGCGGCCTCCACGGCGTCGCCGGTGGCGGCGTTCGAGTCGGCCGATCGGGGCGTGTACGGGATCCAGTTCCATCCCGAGGTCGTCCACACCCCCTACGGCCAGCAGGTGCTCACCAACTTCCTCACCGACATCTGCGCCTGCGACCAGGGCTGGAGCGCCGCCTCGGTGATCGAGGACCAGATCGAGCGCATCCGGGCGCAGGTGGGCGAGGGCCGCGCCATCTGCGGGCTGTCGGGCGGCGTGGACTCGTCGGTGGCTGCGTTGCTCGTGCACAAGGCGATCGGGGACCGGCTGACCTGCGTGTTCGTCGATCACGGCCTGATGCGCAAGAACGAGGGCGCGCAGGTGGTGGCGGCCTTCCGTGATCACTTCAAGGTCCCGCTGATCGCGGTCGACGCCGAGGACCGCTTCCTGGACAAGCTCAAGGGCGTCAGCGATCCCGAGCGCAAGCGCAAGATCATCGGCGCCGAGTTCATCCGCGTGTTCGAGGAGGAGGCCGCGAGGCTCGACGATGTGAGCTTCCTGGTCCAGGGCACGCTGTACTCCGACGTGATCGAGTCCGGAGGGGGCACGGGCGCCGCCACCATCAAGTCCCACCACAACGTCGGCGGCCTGCCCGACGACTTGGAGTTCGCACTGGTGGAGCCGTTGCGGGCCCTGTTCAAGGACGAGGTGCGGGCGGTGGGCGCCGAGCTGGGACTGCCCGAGCGCCTCGTCTGGCGCCAGCCCTTCCCCGGCCCCGGCCTGGCCATCCGCATCGTCGGCGGTGAGGCCAGCAAGGAGCGGCTGGACATCCTGCGCGACGCCGACGCCATCCTGCAGCAGGAGATCCGCCAGGCCGGCCTGTACCGGGACCTGTGGCAGTCCTTCTGCGTCCTGCCCGACATCCGCACCGTCGGTGTCCAGGGCGACGAGCGGACGTACGGCAGCGTCATCGCCATCCGCGCGGTCACCAGCGACGACGCCATGACTGCCGACTGGGCGCGGCTGCCCTACGACCTGCTGGAGCAGATCGCCAGCCGCATGATCAACGAGATCCGCCAGGTGGGGCGGGTGGTGCTCGACATCACCTCCAAGCCTCCCGGCACCATCGAGTGGGAGTAGGCGCCCGGCTGAGGTGCCGGCGGGACCCCGCTGGGGGCTCAACCGCCGGCGCGGCCCCGGGGACCGCTGGGGCTCAGCCGCCGATGGCGGCGGCGCGGGCGATCACCGACCCCACGTAGGGCGCCAGCTCATCGGGCAGCGCGTCGCGCGCGAACCAGTCCGCCGTCGCCAGCTCGCCGCGGTCGATCGTCAGCGACGGCTCGCACATCTCGGCGCGAAAGCAGTGGATCGTGTCGCGGCGGTGGTGGACGCTGCCGGTGATCTCACCGATGGCGATCCAGTCGACGTCGTCGAGGCCCAGCTCCTCGCTCATCTCGCGGCGCGCGGCGGCGGCGGGCGCCTCGTGGCGCTTGATCGCGCCGCCGGGTACGTCCCAGGCCCGGTTGCCGTAGGTGTGACGCACCAGCAGGACGCGGTCACGGCAGGTGAGCAGGCACTTGACGCCGCGCTTGCGCGGCCGGACCGTGAACCAGAACAGCTGGAGGACCCGATAGGCGATGCGGTAGCCGAGCCGGCGAAGCGTCAGCGGGACGGACACAGGTACAGGGTAGGGAGGCGCCGTGTCAGAGCGCCGCGGGGCGGCGGCTCCGAGGTCTGGCTATCATCGTCGGCCTGTTGCGCGTGCACCGCGCGACCGATGCGTGCCATGAAGACCTACGTAGCCAAACCCACCGACCGCGAGCGCAACTGGCTGATCGTCGACGCCGAGGGCCAGACCCTGGGTCGGCTGGCGACCCAGATCGCCGACACTCTGCGCGGCAAGCGCAAGCCGACGTACACGCCCCACATCGATACCGGCGACTTCGTGATCGTTGTCAACGCCGAGAAGATCGCGGTGACGGGCAACAAGCGCGCCGCCAAGATGTACTACCGCCATTCGGGCTATCCCGGCGGGCTCAAGTCCCGCACGCTCAATGAAATGCTCGAGCGCCGGCCCGAGGAGGTCATCCGGCTCGCGGTCAAGGGCATGCTGCCGCGCAACCGGCTGGCGCGACGGCAGATCACCAAGCTCAAGGTCTACGCCGGTCCCGAGCACCCGCACGCCGCCCAGCAGCCGCAACCGATGGAGATTTCGCAGTGAGCGACGTAGAGCATCCCGAGGACGAGCAGCGCCCCGACGACCAGGAGGCTGCCGCCGAGGAGGTCCCCGCCGAGAGCGCGGAGGAGCCCGTCGCCCAGGCGCCGGAGCCCGACGCCCAGGCGCCCGAGCCCGCGCCCGCCGATGAGACCGCCCCTGCTGCGGAGGCTCAGCCGGTCGCAGAGGC
>JBAQGP010000638.1:0-1985 GCA_049287845.1 Solirubrobacteraceae bacterium
GCGCAGCAGCGCCCGGCCGGCCGCGCCGCGGCCCTCGATGAGGGAGGGGCTGTCGAGCACCGCCAGCACCTGGCGCGGGTCGCCGGCGTCGCGATCGGCCAGCTCAGCCGCCAACGTGGTACCGGCCGCCGTTCCCACCGCCAGCTGACGCCCGGCGGCGCCGCCCGCGTCCCGCGCATGTGGCAGCCACTTCACCCAGTCCCAGTCCTCACGACCTTCGGGCTCGGTGAGAACCGCGACCGTGAGATCGGCGGGACCGTGGAGGACGGCCGCCTGGCAGATCAGCGCCCGCGCCAGGCTGAGCGCCTGGCCACGCTCGCCGACGATCCCAACGACGCCGCCCTTGGCCAGCGGCACCTCGACGGGAGCCAACTGCAGCCAGCCGTGCTCGGCGAGCACCACCTCGGCGGCTGACCCGGGGGTGTGGCGGTCGGCGAGCCGCGGACGAAACGGCACCTCGCCGTAGCCGGCCGAGAGGGCGAGGAAGTCGTTGTCGAACGGACGGCGCTCCCACAGCCGAGGGTCGGGCGCGGTGGCGCGTCGGATGATCTCGGCGAGATCGGGGAAGGACTCGCGGCGGCGGGTGAGCTCCTCCTCCTGACGCGTAGCGACATCGCGCCTGAACGCCCTCATCTTCTCGTCGTAGTCGCGGCGATCCCCGCGCGAGGTCCGGGTCGCCTGGCGGCGCTGCTCCAGCCAGCTGCCGATGACCATCACCGGGCTGAGCAGGCAGAAGAGCGCGAAGAGGATGTTCTTGAGGACGAGCACCATCACGATGCCGAGGATCAGCGGGCCGAACGCCGAGGCGAAGCTGAACCGCGGGCGGGAGGCCTCTTTGGGCTCCTCAGGCGCGGTGAGGCTGTGATCGCCCGCGGGCGCGCGGTTGCGCGGCGGGCGGTTGAACGGGATCGTCCCGGCCAGGTTGGCCTGGCGCACGGGGTCGACGGGCAGGCCCGGGATCCGCGGCGCGACGATGAAGGCGACGTCGCCGGCCTCGAACACCGCCGCGGGCTCGACATCGGTGGGCTGTCGGATGCGCTTGCCCTCCACCCAGGTGCCGTTGACCGATTCGAGGTCGGTCACGGTGGCGCGCAGGCCCCCGGGGCTGGGCTGGATGCGCAGATGGCGGCGGGAGACGCCCTCGTCGCTGAGGCTGAGATCGCAGTCGGCATCGCGGCCGACGACGACGCCTCCCGGGGTCAGCGGCACCGTCTGGCCGGCGTCAAAGCCGGCGATGACGCGCAGCTCCAGGACGGCCGGAGCGAGCTGGTGTGCCTCGGGGGCGCCATCGGCCGGCTGGATGCGCGCTCCCTCATAGAGGCCGATCTCGGTGAGGGCCAGATCGACGTGACAGAAGCGGCCGTCGACGACGATGCCCCGGGCGCGCTCCGCGTCGGGTAGGGCATCGAGCAGGTCACCCACCGTGGCGTCCTCACGTCCGAGCCGGAGCTCGAGGTCCTCTGCCACACCTGTGTGATTGTCGAGGACGACGCGCATCTAGCTAGCGACCACCATGCGGGCTGAGCGTACCGACGGCCTGGGCGCACCGGGTACTGCGCGGTCGATACCCCGGGTCACTTCCGGAGCCGCGCGCGCCGCCTGATACTCCGTGCCATGCCCGGCTTTGTCGTCGACTCTCGCACCCTCCTCGCGGTACGCGACACCCTGGATCGCCTCCACGACCAGCTCGTCGGCATGCACACGACCATCTGGCATCAGTGGGGCACTCTGGGCGGCAACGCCCTGGAGTCAGAGCTCGAGCAGTTCTGCGGAACCTGGCACTACGGCGTGACCGAGCTGGGGGGCCAGCTTCAGGACCTGACCCGCCGCCTCGCTGAGGCGTCCGCCGCCTACGACCGCATCGAGCAACGCATCACCCACGCGAGCGGCGGCTCGGCCGCCACCGGCGGCGCGCCGGTCCATCCGATCGCGTCCGGGCACACGGGCACGGGCGCGCACCACCCCGCCGCCAAGCACACGAGCTC
>JBAQGP010000639.1:0-3345 GCA_049287845.1 Solirubrobacteraceae bacterium
ATTCAAACGCCGCGCGGACGGCCTGCGCTCCCTCGGCCATCTGCTCGAAGTAGGTGTAGGTCCCCCGCTCGCGCAGCTCCCGGGCCGCGCTGACCCACCCGCCGATCGCGGTGAAGGCCAGCGCACCGCCCACCGAGATCCGCGCGACCCCCAGCTTGCCCAGCTCGGCGACGGGCGGCGCCCCCTTGCGGGCGAGGACGTTGACGGGCCGGTCCAGCGAGGACACGATCGCGGTGACGGTGTCGGCGTCGACGGGCCCGGGGGCGAACAGCACATCGGCGCCGGCCTCCTGGTAGGCCTGCAACCGGCCGATGATCTCGCCGCGGTCGGGCTGCTGCTCCCGGAGGTAGCCCTCGGCGCGCGCGGTCACCACCAGCGGGCCGGCGGGAGCGCCATGGGCCACCTCCACGGCGGCGCGGACGCGCTCGACGGCGAGCTCGAGGTCGTAGATGGCGTCCGTGTCCGGAGAGTAATCCTCGACCGAGAACCCGGCCAGGCCGGCGGCCACGGCGCCCCGGGCGGTCTCGGCCACGCCGTCGGGATCATCGGCGAAGCAGTTCTCCAGGTCGGCCGACACGGGCAGGTCGACGGCGTGCACGATGGCGGCCGCGTGGCTGAGCGCCTCGTCCTTGGTCACGGACCCGTCGAGGCGGCCCAGGGTGGCGGCAAACCCGCTGCTGGTGGTGGCCAGCGCCTCGAAGCCCAGCGAGGCCATCAGCTTGGCCGAGCCCGCGTCCCACGGGTTCGGCATCACCAGCGGATCGCCAGGGCGGTGCGACTCGAGAAAGCGGGCGGCCTTCGCCGCCTGGTCGCTCATGCCTCCACCCGGGCGGCGAGCAGCGCACGGGCGCCCGCGGCGGAGAGGCGGTAGGTCAGGTAGTCCTCGATCATCCCGCCGACACCATATGCGGTTGCGCTGAGGAAGCCCGCTCCGGCCGCCTGACGCTCACCGGCCTCGGCCAGGCGCGTGCGCTCGGTGGGCGCTGCGTGTGCGGCGATCACCCGATGCAGAAGGCCTGGGTGGCGCTGACTCCTCGAACCCGGGAAGGTCCAGCGTGACCACACGACGGCCGCGGGCGAGAGGCCCGGTGACGTACGCTGGATGAATGAGTACTCAAGCACGTGCCTTCTCCCTGGGGACCGAGGGCGGCGACGACGGGTCGTTCAAGCGCCAGGACTCGACCTTCCGGAGGTTTGTCTCCGGTGACGGCTCCGCCGAGTTCCCGCTGGCCGCCGGGCGCTACCACCTGTACGTCGCCCGGGCGTGCCCGTGGGCGCATCGGACGCTGATCGGGCGGATGCTGATGGGCCTGGAGGACGCCATCTCCGTGTCCTACGTGAACCCGCTGCGCGACGACCGCGGGTGGGCGTTCACCGGGGATGGCTACGACGACCCCGTGAACGGCTTCCGGTTCCTGTCTGAGGCCTATGACGCTTCAGATTCGGCGTATCAGGCGCGGGTGAGCGTACCGGTGCTGTGGGACCGCGAGGGCGGGGTGATCGTCAACAACGAGTCCGAGGACATCCTCCGCATGCTGTCCACGGTGTTCAGCCCCGTGGCCTCGCACCCGGTCGAGTTGGTGCCCGCGGAGCTGCGCGACGACATCGACGCGTTGAACCGGCGCATCTACGACACCGTGAACAACGCCGTTTACAAGGCGGGTTTCGCCCGTAAGCAGGCCGTGTACGAGTCCGAGGTTCGCGGGCTGTTCGCGACGCTGGACGAGCTCGACGCCCGGTTGGCGTCGAGCCGCTTCCTGTTCGGCGATTCGCCGCTGGAGACCGACTGGCGGCTGTTCACGACCCTGGTCCGCTTCGACGCCGTCTACCAGATCCACTTCAAGTGCTCGCTGCGCAAGCTCGTGGAGTACTCCTGCTTGTGGCCCTACGCCCGTGACCTGTACCAGTGGCCGGGGGTGGCCGAGACGGTCTCCTTCGACGAGATCCGCGCCCACTACTACGGCACCCACCCGATGATCAACCCGTCGGGGTTGGTGGCGTTGCTGCCCGCCGACGACTGGGAGGCGCCGCCCGGTCGGTAGCTGTGCCGCCTTTCGTGCAACTGTCACGAAAGGGTGAAAACGGCGGGCTTGAGAGGGGTGGGGCATGGTCGTTGCCCTCAGACTGGGGGGTGTGTCCTCGGACTCTGACGCCGTAGAGCGCACCCTCCCCGATCCTGGGCGGCGCGCTCCGTCGCGTCGGAGGAACTCGGGTTGTGAAGCGCACCGCGTCCAAGTCCTCGGTGTGCGCTCTGTGGTGTCGGTATCCGGTGATCGCGATGAGCGGATCGCTGCGGTCGCAGCCCTCCAGCGCGGCAGGATCGCCCGGCGTCAGCTGGAGGCCATCGGCGTCGGCTCGCCCAGCGTCGTGTGGCGGGTCGCCAAAGCGCGCCTGTTCCCCTCCCTTCGAGGCGTCTTTCTCGTAGGCCACAACGCCACCACCGAGCTAGGCGCGGAGACCGAGGCGTTGCTGTCCGTGCGCCACGGCGCCGCTCTCAGCCACTGGTCAGCGGCGGCGTTGTTGGGACTGTGGACGCCGGCTCCACGAGAGATCGAAGTCGTCGTCCACAACTCCGAGGGCGCGCGCAACCCCGGCGTGCGGGTTCACCGTACCCGCATCCTCGCAAACCAGGATGTTCGGATCAGAGCCGGCCTCCCGGTCACCTCTCCGGCACGCACCCTCCTCGACATCGCGCCAACCGCGACGGACCGCCAGCTCGAGCTGGCCTTCGACCGTGGGATCGTGGAACGCGTGATGAAACCCGCACACCTCGCCGACGTGCTGGACCGCGCAGGCGGTCACCGCGGTCGCAAGCGCCTGCGCATCGTGCTGGAGCGCCAGCTTGGCGGCCCGACGCTCACGCGGTCTGACGCGGAGGAGCTGCTGCTGGCCCTGGTCCGCAAGGCCGGGCTCCCCGACCCGCGGGTCAACGTCCACGTCGACGGCTTCGAGGTGGATCTCTACTGGCCCGACGCCCGCTTCGGCATCGAAATGGACAGCTTCCGGTTCCATTCGACACGCACCAGGTTCGAGCGTGACCGCCGCAAGGACAACGCCCTGCGGCGCATCGACATCGAGGTGATGCGGGTCACTTGGTGGCAGATCGAGGGCGACCCCTACGTCCTGGTCGCTGACATCACGCGATCGCTGACTCGGCGCGGGCTCTAGCCACCCCGGCGCCGCCGGCGCCGCAGGAACAGGAGCCCCAGCAGCACCGCCACCACCGGGACGGGGTTGCTCTTGAGCCGTTCGACGATGACGGTGCGGGCCAGGGCCAGGCCGTCGAGCGGCTCGGGCTCCGCTGCCGTCGGGGGCGGTGGTGGCGGTGGGGGCTCCGGGGCCGGC